>JAMOPE010000186.1 GCA_027064785.1 Geobacteraceae bacterium | reverse complement strand
CCGATTTATGAACCTGAAACCCGGCAACCTGATAGCTGGCGGTTTGCCCGGGCATTGTATGCTGCCGGGGTTCGTTCCGGCGATCTGCTGTATAACTGTTTTTCCTACCACTTTACCCCGGCCGGAGCGATGGTCGAAAGTGGAGCCTTTGCTTTGAACTGTGCTGTTTTTCCGGCTGGTACGGGGCAGACAGAACTACAGGCCCGGACGATTGCCGATTTACGCCCGCAGGCCTATGTCGGGACGCCGTCATTTCTGAAAATCATCCTCGACAAAGGGGAGGAGCTTGGACTTGATCTGAGTTCACTGTCCAAGGGATTGGTGTCAGGGGAATACTTTTCTCCCGCAATACGTCAGGATTTTGCAGCCCGGGGTCTTGTCGCATTGCAATGCTATGCGACCGCCGATCTTGGGCTGATTGCCTATGAGTCGGGTGATGGTGACGGGATGATCCTCGATGAGGGGGTGATTGTTGAAATTGTCCGTCCCGGGACCGGTGATCCGGTTGCCGATGGGGACGTCGGCGAGGTGGTCGTGACGTGTCTCAACCCCGACTACCCGTTGATCCGTTTTGCCACCGGAGATTTATCCGCCATTTTGCCGGGGCAAAGCTCATGTGGTCGAACCAACCAACGGATTAAAGGGTGGATGGGACGTGCCGATCAGTCAGCGAAGGTCAGAGGCTTGTTTGTCCATCCCGGACAGATTGCCGCACTGTTGAAGCGCCATGGTGCTGCGATTAAAGGGCGGCTGGTTGTTACCAGGAACACACAGGAGCTTGATGATATCTGTCTGCAGGTTGAGACTGAACTGACCGATCAGCCCGGTTTTGAATCGGTATTGGCTGCGGATTTTCAGAATCTGACGAAATTGCGGACAGAGGTTTCATTGTGTCAACCGGGTTCGTTGCCGAACGATGGTCAAGTTATCGACGACCAGCGATCGATCGACAGTTGATTTTATCCCCCAACAAAGGCTAAAGTTCTGTGCTTGAAAATCTGCGGGTCATCGTGAAAGACGATCTTGCGGGTGAATTTTGAAATAACGATTCTTTCTGAGGAGAATAACCATGCCTGATACCAACAAACTCGGACTGAAAATTCGTCAGCTTCGGGAAATGCGCGAAATGTCCATTGAGCAATTGGCGGAACAAAGCCAATGTCATGTTGATCTGTTGCAGCAAATTGAAGCGGGTGAGCAAATTCCATCTCTGGCTCCGTTGATGAGCATTGCCCGGGCTCTCGGTATGCGTCTTGGGACTCTCCTTGATGATGAGCCGCATGAAGGGGCTCTTCTGATCCGTGGCGGTCATTCAGAGGATGTGATCCGTTTCTCGGGTCAATCGTCACTGGAAAAGGGGAGTCATCTGGCATTTCACTCTCTTGGTGCCGGCAAGCAGGATCGCCACATGGAACCGTTTGTTATCGATGTCGAGCCGAGCACGTCGGAAGAGCCGACGCTGTCGACTCACGAAGGGGAAGAGTTTATCTATGTCCTCGACGGTCACATCGAAATCAACTACGGTAAAAATGTTTACCAGCTTGAAGCAGGTGACAGCCTTTACTACGACTCAATCGTTCCTCATAACGTCCATGCCACCGGCGGTTCAGCCCGTATTCTCGCGGTGGTTTACGCTCCACTTTAAGGGAGGACGCAGTGCCCTACACAAAGAAAACAATCGGTGCCTATCTTGAGGAACAGGTCAAGCGTCTGCCCGATCACGATTTTATCGTCTATCCCGACCGTGATCTGCGCTGGTCGTTCAGTGAATTTAACGAACGGGTTGACCATCTGGCAAAAGGGCTTTTAGCGACCGGGATCGGCAAGGGTGACCACGTTGGTATCTGGGCGAGTAATGTTCCCGACTGGACAACTTTCATGTTTGCCACGGCCAAGATCGGGGCCGTTCTGGTGACAATCAACACTCAATACCGGTCATTCGAACTCGAATATCTGCTGAAACAATCTGACCTTGCCGCTCTGGTTGTTATCGACAGTTTTCGCGATCACAACTATCTCGATACGGTTTACGAGCTGATTCCTGAACTGCGTACCTGTCAGCGTGGTCATTTGCGCAGCGAGAAGTTTCCTAATCTGCGTTCGGTTATTTATCTGGGGCAGGAGAAGCATCGTGGGATGTACAGTTCACGCGAGCTGTTGCAGCTTGGCAGTCAATGTGGTGATGAACGCTACAATAAGGTGAAGGCTTCACTCGACCCCCACGAAGTCGTCAATATGCAGTACACGTCCGGGACAACCGGGTTCCCCAAAGGGGTGATGCTCAGCCATTACAATATCCTCAATAATGGTTATTATATCGGTGATCGTCAGAAATTCACCGAAGCCGATCGCATGTGTCTGCCGGTTCCGTTATTTCACTGTTTCGGTTGTGTTCTCGGAGTGATGGCGGCATTGACCCACGGAACCACTCTGGTGCTGCTGGAGGTGTTTGATCCCCTTCTTGTCCTAGCCGCAGTACAAAAAGAAAAATGTACCGCCCTGTATGGTGTGCCGACAATGTTCATTGCCGAGCTTGACCACCCGATGTTCGATATGTTTGATCTCAGCAGTTTGCGGACCGGGATTATGGCCGGTTCACCGTGTCCCGAAGAGACGATGAAGCAGGTGATGGGGAAAATGCACTGCACCGATATCACTATCGCCTACGGTCTGACCGAGGCATCACCGGTGATTACTCAGACCCGTACCGATGATTCCATCGCTCAGCGAACCGGGACTGTCGGGGCGGCATTGCCTGAAATCGAAGTAAAAATTATCAACCCTGAAACAGGTGAGACGCTTGGCGTTGGCGAATCGGGTGAATTGTGCTGCCGCGGTTACAACATTATGAAGGGCTACTACAACATGCCCGATCGTACTGCCGAAGCGATCGATGCTGATGGATGGCTTCATTCGGGTGATCAGGCTGTGGTTGATGAGGATGGCTATTATCGGATTACCGGGCGGATCAAGGATATGATCATCCGTGGCGGAGAAAATATTTATCCTCGTGAAATTGAGGAATTTCTCTATACCATGGACGGTGTGCTTGATGTTCAGATTGCCGGAATTCCTGATGAAAAATATGGTGAGGTTGTCGGCGCCTTTATTATTCGTAAAGAAGGTGCCGATATTACTGAAGCCGATGTTGTCGATTTCACCCGCAACCGGATTGCTCCGTTTAAAAAACCGAAGCATGTTTTCTTCCTTGACAGTTACCCTATGACCGCCAGCGGTAAAATTCAAAAATATAAACTACGTGAAATTGCCTGCGAAAAGCTTGGCATTAAGGATGCTCTTTTTGATGAAAAATAAAGATAATAAAGGTGATGGCGAAAAGCCTTCGGTGACAGTCCACATCGATCTGTGCAAAGGATGTGGACTGTGTATTGTTCATTGTCCCAAGAATGTTCTGGAAGCGTCTGATCAGATTAATGCCCTCGGATATCCCACCACAATTGTCTCGACAGATGATTGTATCGGTTGCGGCAACTGTTATCTGGTCTGTCCCGAGCCGGGTGCTATTACTGTGGTGCGGCCATAGTTATTCAACAACCACCTTTGCTCGATTGATTGTGAGCAGGTTAACAATTTAGAAAACAGGAGTTTCAGATTTGAAGAAACTGGTGAAAGGGAACGAGGCGGTCGTGATCGGCGCTCTCGTTGCCGGTTGTGATGCCTATTATGGCTACCCGATTACTCCGGCGAGTGAGATTGCCCACGCTGCCAGTGAGCATTTTTTACCTTTGGGGAAAGTTTTTGTTCAGGCAGAATGCGAAGTTGGTGCCATTAATATGGTGTTCGGTTCAGCATCTTCCGGGTTGAGAACGCTGACTGCGAGCTCCGGCCCCGGTATCAGCCTGAAAATGGAAGGTATTTCGTATCTGGCTGGAGCGGAACTCCCCTGCGTTATTGTCAATGTTCAGCGGGTTGGTCCCGGGCTGGGGAATATTGGTCCGGAACAGGGTGACTATTTTCAGGTTGTCAAAGGGGGGGGACACGGCGATTACCGCAATATCGTGCTGGCACCTGCATCGGTTGAAGAGACTTATCGGATGACGATTCAGGCTTTTGATCTGGCTGATCGCTGGCGGACGCCGGTTTTTATCCTGACCGACGCTACTTTGGGGCAGATGATGGAACCGATCGATATTCGTCAGGAGAAAATCGAGAAAATTGACAAGCCATGGGCATTGACTGCCGAGGAGGCGAGTAATCAGAATTTGATCACCTCGATCTACCTCGATTTTGACGATATGGAAGCTCACATTGAAAAACTCCACAAAAAGTATCGCAAGATAACTGAAACCGAAGCGAGTGCTGAAGTTTTTGGTGATCCTGACCCACAGATTGTTTTGACCGGTTACGGTATTACCAGCCGGTTATTGCGCAGTACTGTCGATGAACTCAATGCTCGCGGTATTCGTGCGGCGTTGATTCGTCCCAAGACCCTTTGGCCGTTCCCTGAAAAGATCTATCAGGAAACAGTCAAAGAGAGCGTTCCTGTCTTGTCTGTTGAGATGAGTCGTGGTCAGTTTATTGAAGATGTTCGGCTGGCATTGCCGCGTCATAAGGTTAGCTGGTATGGCCGGGTCGGAGGAAATCTCCCCGAGATTGAAACTCTGGTTGCCCGTGCTGAACAATGTCTCAAGGAGGCCACCAATGACTAAAGTTTACGAAAAATCACCGGCCTTTTTTGAAACGTTTGATCGCAAGCCGGGTCAGCAGCACACAACCCATTACTGCCCCGGTTGCGGGCACGGCACATTGAACAAGATTATGGCTGACCTTGTTGCTGAGCTGGGGATTCAGGATCAGACCATCTATGTCGGTCCGGTTGGCTGCGGCGTGTTCATCTATTATTATTTTGAAGGTGCCTGCGCCTCGGCTGCTCACGGCCGGGCATCGGCTGTTGCAACGGGAATCAGTCGTTCAAATCCTGATGGCATCGTGGTGTCTTATCAGGGTGATGGTGATCTTGCTGCAATCGGAACCGGTAATGCGATTCATGCCGCCAACCGGGGCGAGAATATGATCGTATTCTTCGTCAACAACAACCTTTACGGGATGACCGGTGGCCAGATGGCACCGACGACGCTGCTGGAGCAGAAAACCTCAACGTCACCGTATGGTCGCAGTGAAATCAACGATGGTTATCCGTTGCGGATGTCGGAGATGATGGCCGGGCTTGAAGCACCGACACTGGTGGCACGGGTTGGCGTTAATAACCCGAAGAATATCCGTCAGGCGGTCAAGGTGATTCGTAAGGGCCTTGAAATCCAGCGTGATAAAAAAGGCTACGTCTTCATTGAAGTGATGTCACAGTGCCCGACCAACTGGAAAAAAGATCCGGTTGAAGCGTGTGAGTGGATCGATGATGTTGTCTGCAAGCAGTATCCACTGGGTGTGTTCAAGGATCTGACCGATGAGCGTCAGGCGCAGAGACGCCCCCGCCGCGAGGTTGAGTTTGCAGCGGTTGCTAAACAGCTTGGTTTGAGAGGCGATGACGACACCGGGCTCGACAAGATGACATTGCCGCAGCCGGAAATGCGCTTCAAATTTGCCGGATTTGGCGGGCAGGGGGTGTTGTCTTTGGGGCTAATGGTGGCGCAGATGGCGACCGAGCGGAATATGGAAGTGACCTGGCTGCCGTCCTATGGCCCGGAGATGCGTGGCGGGGTTGCCAACAGTTCTGTGGTGATTGGTGAAAATCCTATCGGAACTCCGGTTGTTGATGTTCCTGATGTGCTGGTCGCATTGAACCGTCCGTCGATGGATAAGCTGAGCCCGCTGGTCAAAGAAGACGGGCTGATTGTTTACAATAGTTCGTTGATTGATCAAATTCCTGCTGATCTCAAAGGGAAGGTCTGTCCTCTGCCAGCGACGACTCTGGCTGCTGAAGCGGGGACCGTCAAGGCCGCTAACGTTGTTGTGCTGGGTTTTGTTGCCCGAATGACGGGGATCTTTACGTTAGCTGAATTGGAAGAATTCCTGTGCGAAACATTCAAGAAACCGGCATTACAGGAGATCAACCTGAAAGCGGTTGCTGCCGGCTGGAATGCTGCGGAAGCATTTATCTAAAAGTTGTGTTTTGATGCAAATAGATAAGGGCAGATTCTTTTGAATCTGCCCTTTTTTGTTGCGGTTTAAAGCCCTTCCATTTGCAGAGAAATTTCTTTCAGCAATGGACGGTTGATTTCGTTATCGGGTGTTTTCGGCAGGAATTTTGTCAGCCTGATCGCATCGGGCAGGGCAAATTCACCACGCTCCTCAATAATGTGCTCCTTGATTGCCTGTCGTGATTCAGCATTATAACTCTCATCGGTATAGTTTTTCAGTACACAGAAGGCAATAAGCATATAGCCGTGGACTGGATGGTCAATAAAGACGACAGCACACTCTTTGACCCGCTCATGGCGGAGAATAACCTCTTCAATTTCAGCAATCTTGCGGTTTCCTGCTCCTGAACTGAGTGCGATATCGGAGCGGCCGGTTAATACGTAGCTTCCGTCTTTCCACGCGATGGCTTCATCCCCCGTTGCGTAGTAATTTTTTCCTTTGAATTTGTCCCAATAAATGGAACGATATGTTGCACTGTCCCCGTAGAGATCGGAACAGATTGAAGGGAACGGACTGGTGAGAACCATAAATCCTGGCTCATCAAAGGCGTTAATCGGATCTCCTTTTTTAGTGACCAGTTGGCATTTCACCCCTGGTAGTGGCCGCAGGCGGGTGTTTTGTTTGCTGCCGATCACACCGGGAATATTTGCCATCAGGCTACCTCCCGATTCTGTCTGCCCCCAGATATTGACCAGAGGAATTTTCCCCTGTTTTGGCAGTGTATGAAGAACCCAGCGGTAGAGGTCTTCCTTGATTTCACCACCACCGCAGCCGATCAATCGCAGTGAGTTTGCCGATTTTGCTTCATAACGGCGACTGTTCTTTGCCCGCATGACACTACGCAACAGGGCGGGATTGCTGAACATCCGGGTAATATGGAAACGGTCGAGAAAATCAAAGAACAGCGAGGTGTTTTCGTAGGTGATACTGCCTTCGTAAATGAACACGGTACTGCCCAGTGAAAGTGGGCCATAGAGACCATAAGCGTGACCGGTAATCCATGCCAGATCGGCCGTACACCAGAAGATGTCGCGGTCATCCATGTCAAACAATAACTCAGTGGTGAACTGTGCCCAGAGGAGAAAACCGGCGGTGCTATGGACGACTGCTTTGGCGGTTTTCGTTTTCGACACAGTGTAGAGCATGAAGAGTGGATCGTTGGCAGCATGGGTCGTATCAATGTCGGACCCTTTGGAATAATCTTCATCGGTGATCAGATCCTGATACCACAGATCACGTTTCGGCTGCATATGAACCCGTTCGCCGGTTCGTTCGATGACGATACAATGCTTGATTTTATAGTCAATCTTACTGAGCGCATCGTTGACCTTCTCTTTCAGGCGGTGGGCGGTCTGTGGGCAACCATCAGCAGTGACAATGTATTTGGCCTTACAATCTTCAAGGCGTTCGGCAAGAGACTCGGACGAATAAGCAATGTGATAAATAATATGGACGGCGCCAATTTGAGCACAAGCCAGCATCGTGACAATGGTTTCGGGAAGGTTGGGGGTGAAAATCAGGATGTTATCTCCCTTTTTAACACCCAGTTTGACCATGGACATTGCCAGTCGTTCAACTTCGTAAGCAAGGGTGTGATAAGTGTAGACCCGCTCCCGACCATCGACACCAACCCACATCAATGCTGCTTTGTTACGCCGATGGGTGTGGAGATGCTTCCCGATGGTATTTTTCCAGATATCAATTTTCCCCTCAGGAAACCAACGATAAAATGGAGCATTTGATGAGTCGAGAACCTTTGTGTAGGGTGTTTCCCATTGCAGATATTTCTTTGCCAGAATGTCGGTGACCTCGTTGGTCTCGAGATGGAGGAGCTTCTCGTACTCATCAGCCGAAATAATTTTGCGCTGGTAGCTGCAGACAGGTTCTGACATGGGCTGCTAATCCTTTCTTCGCATTTCGTTCTGAGAGCGAAACAAATCGCCGATAGTTTCGTAAGAGGGTGGTAGCTCTTTGAGGATTTTCATAAAAACTTTGGCTGTTGCAACCACATCTCCGAGAGCGGTGTGGCGTTGGTCACACTGGACACAATATCTTTCCAGTAGATGTTCAAGGGGCTGGTGAGTCTGGTCTTCATGCGCCATTTGGTAGAGGAACATCGTGTCAAGCCAGACGGTATTGTCGATACCGACACCGTATAGTTCTTTCAGGTGTCGGTGGAGCATTTTTATATCGAAAAAAATATGGTGACCAACGATGACGCTGTCACCGATAAACTGGAGTAATTCTGGTAAAACCTCACCGACAACCGGTTTGTCTTCAAACATGGAGTCGACCATACCGTGAAACTCGGTTGATTCGGGAGGAATGGGGAACGGTGGTTTGGTGTAGGCTTCAAAAAGTTTGGTGATTTTTCCTTTTTTCAGTTTGACGGCACCGATATTGATAATGACGTCTGTGGTCATATCGAGTCCGGTTGTTTCGAGGTCGAGGACACAAAAGCTGGTGTCGTGGATCGGCTGTTTTAACACCGAGCGGTCTTCAATCTTCTCACAAGCATTAATCACGTAAGCGAGGAGAGGGTCTTTGGTTTCTTTCTTTTTACCCGTCAGCCCTTTGAAAATCGATTTTAACATCGTGTGTCCAATCGTCGGCAGAGCAGAAAATCACTTAACTATCAGTGTGTGTTCAATATGCAACCTTGGCAAAAGGCGACTGTGCTGCTGCTTCGAGAGCATCAGCCAAGGTGTAGATTCCATGTGCTTCAAGTAAGGGAATCAGTTTGATCAAAATTTCTCCCGTTACAATCGCATCCCCGAGAGCGGTGTGACGTCCGACAATCGTGACATTCAGTCTCTCTGCCAATCCGTCAAGAGAATGAGAATCCTGATTCGGGTGGAGAATAGAGGAGAGTAGCAGCGTATCAAGAACCGGATTATCAAAAACAATTCCGGTTTTTTCTTCCTGAAGTTGTAGAAAACGCATATCAAAGGCGGCATTGTGGGCAACTAACACCGAATTTTCGACAAAGGTGTGAAAGTGCGGCAGGACTTTGTCAATCGTCGGCTGACCTTGCAGAAGTGCCGGTTGAATTCCATGAATGGCAACGGATTCCTGTGGCACAAACCGTTTGGGATCGACCAGTTGATCAATGACTTCATGGTAAAGGAGTTGACCATTAACAATACGGATGGCTCCCAGTTGAATGATCTCATCGCCCTGTGATGGACTTAGCCCAGTTGTCTCCGTATCAAAGACAACGTAGGTTAATTTCCGTAGTGGCGTCTGCTCCAGTTCCTGCCAGTCTCCCCGGTTGAACAGGTCAAATTCGTAGGAAACCGGACGGTGCTCAATTTCACTCTGAATTGCCAAGCGGCGATTCTGATCGATGGGGGGAAAGGTGATTGCGACACCGGTGTATTGACGGTCTGGATCATAAATAAATGAAATCGTTCCCGACAGATTCTCAATCGTATCCTTGAAATTGAGAAGCTTTCCATTGGCATCGGTGATCAATGGGGTTTTCTGCCACGTTTCGAGAAGGTTTTTGGTTGTACTGGTTCCCGGCCAGCTGATGACAAGTTCGGCACCGGTCTGATTGCTGGCTGTTAACGTCAGCAGCAATTCGGGAACCCTTGCGTGGGTCTTAAGCAACCCGGCAAGGTGAGAGATCGTCTGAACCATCGAATAGCTGTCAAGCTGAAGCCAGATCCCTTTGGGAGCGGTTGACGTCACTTTAATATTAAAGCGCTCGCTGATATTCTTGCTGATGACTTCGAGAAGATTGTTGGCGAGGACATTCTCGTTCTTACTCAGGGCGTGTAAATGGAGTGCATAGTTTTCCCGTGCTTCCGCGACTTTTTCCTGCAGCGATTGCGATGCTTGGTCAATTTTCTTGCGATACTTGTGCAGCTCTTTAGGATCAAGCTGCGGACGAGCCAGAATCTGGGTAATCGCATCACGGATATCTTCGAGTTCTTTCTGCTGCTCATCGATGAGTGATTGAATGAGCATGTCACGGCGGCTGTCTGATTCGATCTGGTGCGTCATGTCTTCGAGGGTGAGGACAAAGCCTGAGATCGTCATCGTTTCACCCTGCTCGGTGAAAAATGGTGCCATGTTGACCCGAAGACACAGTCCGCTGTGCAGGGTGATCATCGATTTATTGACCATCTTAGTGCGGCCGGACTCATGACATTTATGGAGCATTTCGAGTCCGTGAACGATGGGATCGCGTTCGAGAATACTGAAAATTGATCGCCCCAGCCCGAGAATCCCCTGACTCTTATTATCAGAAACGAGAGTCTTCTGATCTTCCTCAAAAATTTTCTGTGCCTGCTGGTTGTAGAGTAAAATCTGTCCATCCGTATTGCAGACGATAACCCCGTGCGGCAGTTCTGACATCAGGGCTGCCAGTCGGGTTCGCTCCTCATCAAGGCTGGCCTGCGCAGCGGCGATCTTTCCGGCAACATCACACTGTAATTCAGTAAAAGCATCAGCGGACTGATTGATGATTTCAGAGAGGTATTCAATCTCTTTGGATGCGTTTTTGATTTGCGTCCGGTGTTCAGGGTTTGCCGAAGAGATGATCCGTGCACTCTCGGCGAGTTTGAGAATCGGGATAATATAGTCGTTGAAGAGCAGGTTGATCAGGGCGCCGATGACGAACAGGATGGTGATTGTTCCCAGCAGCGGAAATGGGACAAGCTTGTCAAGCATTTCACCCAGAGCAATTTTCTGAGCTTCGTTAAGGCTGGCCCATGCCCCGATGGCACTGGCGACCATGATGCTGATGATGGCGAAGTAAATAGCACCGAGAAAAATCCAGTATTTGAAACTTGGCTTCATGCTGCGATTGCCCTGTATCGTTATGAATGAGAGATTTTTCCTGCGGAATATCTTGGTTTTTCTTACCGTCCTACCGCTAATAATTGTAACATATCCTCGTACTGAGTGGAGAGCGTCAGCAAATATATGACAAAATAGTACATATGGCAAACATTGTTGTATTTTTGTCTTACGAAAAGATCAAAGAAACAGAAAAAGCCGCTGTGCTATGGCACAACGGCTTTTTGAAAAAAACATTTGGGCTAAAATATCAGGTGGTAAGGCGCTTCAACGCTTCAAGATATTTCTCACCGGTTTTACGGACGATCTCTTCCGGCAGTTTAGGAGCCGGAGCCTGCTTGCCCCAATCAAGAGTTTCAAGGTAGTCGCGGAGGAATTGCTTGTCAAAACTCGGCTGTGCCTGCCCTGGTTGATAGGTGTCTTTAGGCCAGAATCGGGATGAATCAGGGGTGAGGGCTTCGTCGATCCAGATTAACTGGTCGTTGAGCATGCCGAATTCGAATTTCGTATCGGCAATAATCAATCCTTTGGTATCGGCAAATTCACGGGCCCGCTCATAAATTTTAATACTGATGTCGCGCACCTGCTCGGAAATGTCCCGTCCACACAATTGAATGGTTTCTTCAAACGAGATGTTTTCGTCGTGTTCTCCCAGTTCGGCTTTGGTCGATGGCGTGAACAGTGTTTCGGGAAGCTTGTCACTTTGAACCAAACCTTCCGGAAGCGGAATGCTGCAGACAGAACCGAGTTTCTGATATTCTTTCCAGCCGCTTCCCGACAGGTAACCGCGAACGATACATTCAACCGGCAGCGGTTGGGCTTTTTTTGTCAACATGCTGCGCCCTTCGAGCTGCTCGCGATACTGATGAGTGATTGCCGGGAAATCATCGACCTCTGTCGAAATTAGATGATTGGGGATCAAATCAGCCATTTGTTCAAACCAGAACCTGGAAATCTGAGTGAGGACGTACCCTTTTTGCGGAATCCCCTCGTCCATGATGACATCAAAAGCAGAGATCCGGTCACTGGTAACGATCAGCAGATGCTCACCCAGATCGTAAATATCTCTGACTTTACCGCGGTTAACCAGATTCAGTTCCGGACAATTGGTTTGTGTGATGATCGGTGTCATTATTTGTTGTCTCCGTTGTTAAACGCAGCGGCAAGTTCAGGAACCATGATTTCAATTTGGGCCTGCTGCAACAGTTGTTTGATTTTCTCGGCAACAATTTTATCTTTTTTATCTGTCAGTAAACGGTTCTTCAGCTGGCTGAGCTCAGCAGCGTCAAGTTTGTCAAAATCGGCAATCGTTGCTTTTTTCAAGCTTGCCACCAGGTAACGACCGTTGATTGTGTAAGTTTTCGGCGCAATAGGAGCATCTTCAGTCAACGCAAAGGCTGCATCTGCTAATTCCTGAGAGGTTCCAATCTTGGGGATGAAATAACCGAAGCTCCGGCTGAAATCGCCTGATTCTTCAACTGTTAGCTTTAGTTCTGCTGCAGCGGCATTCAGACTCTTTTTCTCCGTGGCCAACGCCAGAAGCTTGTCGGCCAGTTCCTTGACCAGGGTTTGTGCCTGTTCAACACGGAATGCCTGTTCCACCAGAGGCTTGACGTCAGCCAGTTTTGGAAGGTGGCTGGGTTTGCGCTCTTTTAAGGTAAACAAGAACACTCCTTGAGTTGTTTGAATTGGTTTCGCCAATTCTCCATCTTTTAGAGTAAATGCTGCTCTGCTGATTTCTGCAACTCTGCCAATCCCGTCAATCGGTTCATCTTTGGCAAAAAAACCAGTCTCTTTAATTCCCAAATCGTTCGCTTTCGCGGCAGCATCGAGATCACCGGTTTTGCGATTGATATTGTAGGCGTCCATGGCTTTCTCATATGCCAGTTGCCGTGCTTTTTCGAGTCGTAATCCTGCTTGTACTTCGGCAATGGCATCGACCAACGGTTTGACGCCTGCTTCGGTATATTCTTCAACCTTGATGATATGAAAGCCAAAAGGAGTCCGGATGACTTCACTCAGTTGACCGGGGCGCAGTGCAAAGGCTGCTTTTTCAAATTCGGGGACCATGACGCCGCGTCCGAAAGAACCAAGCTCGCCACCTTTAGCAGCATTACCTTTGTCGTCGGAATATTTTTTTGCCAGCTGAGCAAAATCAGCACCATCATTCAACTGCTTAAGAATGTCTTCCGCCAGCTCTTTACGTTGCTGGACTGTTGTTTCTTCTGCATCTTTAGGAACTTGAAGTAAAATATGGGCTGCTTTGACCTGCTCTTTGATCTCAAAACGATCAAGATTACGACGGTAGTAGCGCTGCAACTCTTCATCGGTGGGTGCTTCGATTTTGTCTTCGTAGCGTGCCGGGTCAAATTGCAGATAGCGCAGAGAAACTTTCTCTGGGATTCTGAATTGTTCAATGTTTTTATCAAAGAATGATTTCAGCCCTTCGTCGGTGACTTTGACTTTAGATTCGACCAGCGCCGGGGTCAGCCAGACAAAATTGAGGTTAACTTTGTCGTTTTCCTGATGGAATGCGGTTTTGAGTTCATCGTCGCTGACGGTAGCACCTTCCTGAAGTTTGGCGCGAATTTTCTGGGTCAGTAATTGTCTCCGCTGAGCCGATTCAAATTGTTCGGGGCTCATCCGTTGATAGTTGAGGGTTTCAAGATAGCGATCGCGGTTGAATTTCCCATCGACCTGAAACGCATCGTAGCGGGCAATGCTGTCGACCAGCTCCTGCTTGGTGACTTCAAGCCCCAACTTGTCAGCTTGCTGGATGAGGAGCGTTTCATCGATAAGCTGCTGCATCGCCTGTTTCGGAAGATTGAGCTGCTTTTCAAGTGCAGAGTTGAAATTGCCCTGATAGATGTTCTGGTAGAGATTGTAAAGGGTACTGTAGGCACGTTGAAATGACGAATAGCTGATCTCATCACCATTGACCCTGGCAGCAACATCTCCACCGCGATTGGGTTTCTGATCTGTTGGGGAGGTCAGCATGGTGTAGCCGATAATAAAGCTCAGAATGATGGCTCCGAAGGCAATCTTAATCAAGACCGACTTTTGTTTTGATCTGACAAATTGAAGCATTTGGATGAAACTCCTCAGTGACA
>JAMOPE010000185.1 GCA_027064785.1 Geobacteraceae bacterium | reverse complement strand
CGGGTTGAATTCAAACGGCTGGAACAATAGTCACAAATACTCTGGAGCAGACATGGCAACGCTGACCGAATTGAAAAATAGGATTGATAGTGTCACCGGCATCCAGCAACTGGTCGTCGTCACCCGCGACGGGACACTACTGCTCCAAAGCGGTGACGAAAACAAGCGACTTGGTGATTACGTCGCCTACATTGCCATCACTGCAGAACAACTAAAGCCGTATCTTGGTTTTACCGGGCCTTACCACATGGTCATGGAACAGAATTCCGGTGACAGAATTCTTACGTTACCGGGAAAGCAGGTCGTCATCGGCTTGAATCTTGATTCCCACGTTTCACCAACAGTGATTGTCGACCAGCTGGCACCGCTGGTTGATCAGATCAGGATATAGATATGGTTATGCAACAATTTCTCGACGAAATAAAAACAACACCGGGAGTTTTGGGATCGGTAATTTACACAACAAAAAAAGGGGTTATCGCCACCAATCTTCCAGAAATTTTCAAGGCAGAGACCCAGAAACGGATCGGGAGTATTTTGCAGCGAGTCTTCATGCTGAATGAAACGGTGAAGCTCGATGTCAATTTATTTGAGTTTCAGTATGAGGAAGCGTTGCTGCTAGTCAGGCAACTGTGTAAAGATTCTGCCCTGATTATCATTTGCGAGCCCGACGCCAATGCCCATTTGATCAATATGACCATCAGCATGCTGACAGCTGAAATGATGAACAACATGGAAGATTGTGAAAAGCCGCCGGAACCACCGCCAATGGCAGAACCGGAAGACATCCTTAACGGTCCTCTAGCCGAGGATTTAAGCCGGATCAAGCGGGCTCTCGCCCAACATATCGGTCCCATTGCCGGAACCATCTTGACAAAAAGAATCAAGGAGTGGCAAGAGATCACCACTCCCGACAAATCAAACTTCGACAAACTTACTGAAATCCTGCTTCGGGAAATCGATGATCAGGAATCAAAACAAAGCTTTCTTGAAGAAATCAAGCTTATTATTTGAGCTATTCTACCCGCGTAACAACTTATGGATTGATCTGCGCCAGTTTTTCTCAACACACAACTTCAGATCCACTTCACCGGGAAGTCGAACTCATTTAACCAGAAAAAAAGTTCCTACAATTCCGGCGAAAAGACCTTGTCCTGCGAAATCTTTAATCCAACACCTGCAATTTATATTTTAGAACGGGAGCTCAACCGGTAAAGGTTGCCGGGATGCACCAACCGTGCGTAGCTGATCAAATTATTCATTGACCATGTTCTTCTGTTCACCAGCAGACACGGAGTATTTGCTGAAATATCAAGTAAATCCTGTTCCTGTCGATCAGGCATAACAGCTTCGACGATATGCTCTATTTCAGATAACGGAAATAGCTCACTCAGATATTCACTGGGTGTCTTCCGGGAAAAATCTTGTTCAATGTAGTCGGGAACAAGCGTCGCATTGACATATCGTTCTGCCAACTGCAAGGGGAACCCATTTTCTTTATGAACCATCAGGGAATAATAAAGCGGATCCCCGCTATTCACTCCTAGGAGTCCTGCCAGTTTTTTGTCTGCCTCAATCTGCTTTAATTCATAACGTTCATTACTGTAAATATTGCGGCGTTCATGAATTTCATCGGCGATATTACGAATTTCCAGCAGCGGAGATTCTACTTTAAGGGGAGTCACAAAGGTTCCAAGACCCTGATGTCGCACCAACAACCCTTCAGCAACCAGCTCTCGAACCGCCCGGTTAGCTGTCATACGACTCACCTGGAATTTTTCCGCCAGCTCAAATTCTGTTGGGATCTGATCATCGGGAAGGTACTCCCTTTTACGGATTGCCTGAGTTATCGAATCTTTTATGACCTGAAACCGGGGCTGAACCCCGGGTAACTTCACAACTTCCATCGGACTCCCTCGATATTAAATTTAGACTGAGAAAAAAATTACGCTAACACCTTGCAACTTTTCCAGCATTTGTATATACAATTATAGACAAGAGGAATAAATATATGAACAAAAATCTGCATGATCCCGAAAAAATCTGGATAAACGCCCGAATTGCAACAATGAACCCATTGGTTGAAACCCCTTATGGTCTTTTAGAAGACCATGTTCTCGGCGTCAATCAAGGCAAAATCTCGTTATTGTCATTACGTAAAGATTTTGATCTTGATAATTTTAAAGGTGAAATCATTGATGCCCAAGATAGGCTTCTGACTCCCGGATTTATCGATAGCCACACCCATCTGGTCTATGGCGGACAGCGGTCGGAGGAATTCACGCAGCGCTTACAGGGATCAAGCTATACTGAGATTGCCCGAAACGGCGGTGGAATTCTTTCAACAGTCAGAGCGACTCGCAGCCTCAGTGAAGAGGAACTGATCAGGCAATCACGTCCACGCCTCGAAGCCCTGATAGCTGAAGGGGTGACAACGGTTGAAATCAAATCGGGCTATGGACTCACCCTCAAGGATGAACTGAAAATGCTCCGGGCGGCTGAAAAACTGGCGGTCGCTTATCCGATCCGGCTACGTCGTACTCTTCTAGCTGCCCATAGTGTTCCACCTGAGTTCAAAAGTGCACCTGACCGCTATGTCGATCTGGTCTGTGATGAGATTATTCCGCAAGTTGCTGATGAAAACCTGGCTGAAGCAGTCGATGTTTTCTGCGAGACGATCGCCTTTACCCTGTCTC
>JAMOPE010000184.1 GCA_027064785.1 Geobacteraceae bacterium | reverse complement strand
ACCGGATCAACCGGCTTCACCCCTGAACAGAGACAGCAGGTTGAAGAGTTTGCTAAAAAAATTCCAGTGGTGATGGCTCCGAATATGAGTGTCGGCGTCAACGCCTGTTTCAAGCTGCTAAAAGAAGCGGCAAAAATCCTTGGTGATGATTTTGATGTCGAAATTGTTGAGCTGCATCATAACAAGAAGAAAGACTCCCCCTCAGGGACCGCCGTCCGGATGGGCGAGGTCGTCGCAGAGGCACTGGGTCGTGATTACAATAAGGTCGCGAACTACCATCGCGAAGGGATGTGTGGCGAACGGACTCACGATGAAATCGGCATGCAGACCGTCCGGGGTGGAGATATTGTCGGCGAACATACCGTTTACTTCATCGGTATGGGTGAAAGAATCGAGATCAGTCACCGTGCCATGAGTCGCGACATGTTTGCCCGCGGTGCGGTGCGTGCCTGCCAGTGGCTGGAAGACAAGAAGGAAGGGCTTTATGACATGCAGGATGTTCTGGGACTTTCTTAACTCAATTCTAAATATTCGGAGAACTTAAAATGAAAAAAATCGTTATACTTCTTTTCATTGGCATCACTCTGGTGTTATCGGGTTGTGAAACAATGCATGGCCTGGGTAGAGATTTTGAAAATCTCGGCACCTGGATGCAGCAGAAGTAAATACAATTGCCGACACTGCCAAACCATTATCTACAAATACTCAGGAGAACTATTTCATGGCACGGATTAACGACAACTATTTGAAACTTCAGGCGGGCTATCTTTTCCCCGAAATCAGCCGACGGGTCTCAGAGTTTACCCAGGCAAATCCCGATGCAACAGTTATCCGGTTGGGAATCGGTGATGTCACAAAACCATTGGTTCCCGCGGTTCTGAAAGCATTTCATGATGGCGTAGATGAAATGGCCGATGCTGCGACTTTTCACGGTTACGGTCCTGAACAGGGCTATGACTGGTGTGCCCAAATCATTATCGACAAAGCCTACAAACCGCTTGGGGTTGAGCTGAAAACCTCGGAGGTCTTCATCTCTGACGGCTCCAAATGCGATAGTGCCAATATCCTCGATATTTTCGATATCAGCAATAAGGTGGCCATTGGTGATCCCGTTTACCCCGTTTATAACGATACCAACGTCATGGTTGGGCGCAGTGGTGAACTGAATAGCAAAGGGTATTATGAGGGACTGGTCTATATGCCGTGTACCGAAGAAAACGGCTTCAACCCCGAATTTCCAAGTGAAAAGGTTGACCTGATCTATCTTTGCTTCCCCAACAATCCGACAGGGACAGTTGCAACCAGAGAACAGCTCAAAGCATGGGTCGATTATGCCCGTGAAAACGACTCGATCATCCTCTTTGATGCTGCCTATGAGGCATTTATTACGGAAGAGGATATCCCTCACTCGATCTATGAGATCGAAGGAGCCAGAGAGTGTGCCATCGAGTTCCGTTCTTTCTCGAAAACTGCCGGCTTCACCGGAGTGCGTTGCGGGCTGACCGTTATTCCGGAAGAGCTGATGGGAACAACTGCAACGGGAGAAAAGTACAGCTTCAACAAATTATGGAACCGCCGTCAGAGTACTAAATTCAATGGCGTTTCCTACCCGGTACAAAAAGCTGCAGCTGCTGTTTACAGTGACGAAGGTTGGGCTCAGGTTAAAGAGATCATCGACTACTATATGGCGAATGCCCAAATCATCCGTGAGGGTCTAACTGCTGCTGGGATCACCTGTTACGGCGGAATCAATGCCCCCTACATCTGGTTGAAAACCCCGGAAGGGATGACCAGCTGGGATTTCTTCGATAAATTGCTCAATGAGTGCTTCGTTGTCGGCACCCCCGGCAGCGGTTTCGGTCCCAGTGGTGAAGGATACTTCCGGCTCTCCGCATTCGGTGACCGTGAAAACGTCGAAACGGCGGTTCAACGAATCAGAGAAAAATGGGGAAAGTAACCATTTTTTAGCGACCATTAAAAGGGCGTCCACAGCGACGCCCTTTTTTTACAAAACCATCGATTATTTCAAACCATCCAAAACGTTTTTGAAAGAGAGAGAAGTTTCAATGATGCAGCTCAAACCCGAAGTTGTCGCCCAGCTGGAGCGTGTTTTAAGCTCCGTTGAAATGTTACTCCCGAAAGCTGTCCGGCAGGTCGACTGGTCAAACTGTCACGCAGCCAACTGGCGACGCCACTCTTTTTCCGGCTACCTCGAAGCGGTTAAAGTGACCGACAACACCCGCCTTGACGAACTGCTCGGCGTCGATGAACAAAAAAATATTATGATCGACAATACCCGGCAATTCCTCCAAGGGCTTCCTGCGAATAACGCCCTGCTGTGGGGATCACGCGGAACCGGGAAATCATCAATCGTCAAAGCACTCCTCAATGAATACGGTGATCAGGGATTACGGGTCATCCAGGTCGAAAAAGAGGATTTAATTTATATCCCCGAAATTTTTGCTGCGGTAGAAGATCAGCCCTACCGCTTTATCATGCTGTGTGATGATTTGACGTTTGAAGTTGGCGAACTGTCGTACAAAATGCTCAAGAGCGCCCTTGACGGCTCGGTCTATTCCGCTCCCGAGAATGTCCTGATCTATGTTACCTCCAACCGCCGTTATCTGCTTCCAGAATACGACAGCGACTACCTTGGGGGGAAATATATCAAAGGTGAGCTGCAGCAAAGTGAAATTCA
>JAMOPE010000183.1 GCA_027064785.1 Geobacteraceae bacterium | reverse complement strand
TTGTTGTTGTTTTTCCAGCCGATCCGGTGATAGCAACCAGCGGACCCTTTAATTGCAAACGATATGTTGCAGCGATATCTCCAAGGGCTTTCAGCGTGTCGTTAACCCGTACAACCGGGACAGTTAATCCAGCAACAACCTCTTCACTTAGACAGGCCACAGCGCCACCCTTAACCGCCTGCCCAATATAGTCATGACCGTTGAAACGCTCACCACACAGCGGTATAAACAGAGAGCCCGGCTCCAGATTACGGCTGTCGGTCGAGATACCGCTAAGCGGGCAGTTGGTTTTCCGCCCGATAAACTCTCCTCCGGTGATTCTGGCAATCATTTCCAGATCAAACATCAAGAGTCGCTCCTCCATTCAGAACCCGGCTTAATTCCTCACGATCATCAAAATGAACTTTTGTGGTTCCGAGAACCTGATAGTCTTCGTGACCTTTTCCGGCAGCTAACAAGAGATCGCCTTTTTTTGCGCACCTGCCAGCCAGTTCAAGGGCCTCACGACGGTCGGGAACAATGATAAAACCGGAAGGCCCCATTAACTGCTCTGCAGCCAATTCTGGACTCCCAGCAGCCAAAGCCCCCTGGCGAATTTCTTCGAGAATCTGCAAAGGATCTTCGGTCCGCGGATTATCAGATGTAAAAATTGTCAGATCAGAATATTTGACTGCAACGGCTGCCATTTTCGGTCGCTTGGACTTATCACGGTCCCCGCCACAGCCAACAACAGTAATCAGCTTCTGATAATCCAATTTTTTCAGCGTCTTCAGAGCCTGTTCCAGAGAGTCTTCGGTATGGCAGTAGTCAACCAGAGCAAGAACCCCCTGTGTATTTTCAACTTTCTCGACCCGACCCGGGACTTGTGGTGCTGCGGCAATTCCCTTGGCAATAGCGTCACAAGAGATCCCAAGCTGTAAAGCTGCGGCACAAGCAGCAAGAAGATTGCTGACATTGAAGTCACCAATCATTCCACTTTCGATACCGATTTTACCCTGCGGGGTCACGAAGACACCGCTGATATGATCACGGCCAACGTCGACCTGCAGCGGATAGATATCGGCACGGTCATCAAGACCGTATGAGACCCAATTTTCATTCATCGCCAGCAGTTTGCGACCCCAACTATCTTCACGATTGACAATTCCAGCACCCGAACCTAACAGTTCAGCAAATAAACGCTTTTTACTGCCAAAATAGACATCAAAGGTTTCGTGATAATCAAGGTGATCCTGAGTCAGATTCGTGAAAACTGCGGCATCAAACTCAACCCCATCGGTTCGATGTTGTTCAAGAGCGTGAGATGAAGCCTCAAGAATCAAGACATCGGCGCCAAGCTGACGAAATTCTGCCATCAACCGAAGCAGTTCAATCGATTCGGGTGTTGTATTGGCAGCCTCGTAGGTGGTATCTCCAAAACGGTATTCAACGGTTCCAAACACAGCTGGGGAATACCCAGCTTCCCTGAAGATTGCTTCAAGAAGATAGGTTGTCGACGTTTTACCATTTGTTCCGGTCACCCCAACGACAACGGCATCTACGGTTGGATTGCCGTAAAATTCAGCGGCGATCAAAGCCATCGCCCGTCTGGCATCGGCGACCCGGACATAACAAACATCATCGTGGCACTGTTCAGGAAGCAGCTCCGCAACAACCGCAACCGCTCCGGCAGCCAGCGCCTGAGGTAGGAACTGGAATCCATCGGCATGAACACCGGAGAGAGCAAAGAACACGTTTCCGGATTGAACCTGTCGGGAATCGCACACCAAACCTGAAATTGGAATATCAACATTCCCACAGATTTCAACAGGATCAACAACCTGCAATATGTGGCTCAGTATGTGTGTTGTTTTCTCAGCCATTGTGCCTACACTCCAAACTTGATCCAGGCTTGTTTGCCATAACGGATGACTTTTCCCGGGGCGGGCGATTGCTTAACAACCCGGCCGCTGCCGGAAAGTTTCAAATTGAGTTTTTTCTCTTGCATCAACTGTAGAACCTGACGATAACTCAAGCCTTTGAAATTGGGCATCCTGATCCCCTCACTCGACTTAACTTCTGGAAGCAGGGCTGCTAAATCGGGAAGTGGGTCTACCGCGAGTTGTTCTTTCGTCATAGCAACAACCTCACCCCTGGGGAGGATATTCATATGACTGAGGGTCTGACCAGCTATCCGGGCAAAGACAGGGGCAGCAACCAGACCGCCGTAGGTTTTCCCTTTTGGCTCATCAACTGTCACAGAAAGAACCAGTGCGGGGTTATCGGCAGGGACAAATCCAACAAAAGAGGAGACTCGCTTATCCGGGGAATAGCCACCCGTCACAGTATCTACCTTTTGTGCCGTTCCCGTTTTGCCGGCAACCTGATAACCTGCAAGTGCGGCACGGGTTCCGGTTCCACCCGGTTCGGTAACAGAGATCATCATATCTTTGACAATTTTTGCTGTTTTTTCAGAAACAACCCGGCGTCGAACTTCGGGGAGACGCCGCATCACAATCTCACCATCGGCATCGGTGATTTTTTCCACCAGATAGGGCTCCATCAACAATCCACCATTCGCTATGGCCGCCATTGCCGTCGTAATTTGCAGCGGTGTCACACTTAGCCCCTGACCAAATGAAATTGCTGCCAGATCGATTTCAAACCAGCGAGAGGGCTGACGCAACATTCCACCGACTTCACCGGGGAGATCAATACC
>JAMOPE010000182.1 GCA_027064785.1 Geobacteraceae bacterium | reverse complement strand
GTCACAACTTGGTGGCGAAAAAGATGTCCTGAGCAAATTAAAGCTGGGCGCAGTCCAGGGGATGCTCAGCTCTTCGGTAGCCGCTGCCAACGTTGCCGACCGGCTGGGAATCGTCAACCTACCCTACATTGTTGATACCTTTGATAAACTCGATACCTTCCGTAACGATCCCGAGATCTGGACTCCATTTGCCGAAGGTGCTCTCAAACGCGGAATCTACGTTGCTGATATTACCGGCTACGGTACTTACGGTTGGGCAACAACGTCTCCGGTCAAAACACTGGCCGATGCAAAAGGGATCAACTTCCGGATTGCTCAGGCACCTGTCAATACCGATGCTTACAAAGCCTGGGGTCTTAAATTTACCGTCATGCCATGGCCCGACGTTCCACAGGCCCTGCAGACCGGCGTTATCAGCGGCCTTGACCATACCGCCATCGTCTGTAATATCACTAAAAAGTTCAATATCGCCAAATACTATACCGAGCTGAATTACGCTCAGGGACTGTTCGTCCACCTGATCAACAAGCGCTGGCTCAACAAACTTCCCGAAGATCTGCGTCAAACCTTCCTCGATGTTATCGCTGAGGAAAGTGCCGCCAGCCGGGTTGCCACCCGTAAGCAGCAGGAAGAGCAAATCGCCAAAGCAAAGGCTGCCGGAGTGGAATTTTATCAGTTAAGTGCTGACGAAATTGCCCAGCTGAAAAAGATGTCGGAGCCGGTGCTTGAAAAATGGGGTAAAAAGATTGGTCCAGATTATCTCGCCAAGGTCAGAGCAAAGCTTGGCAGTTGATGACAAAAACTGTATAATCGGCTGTTTTTACGGGGCCGGGGAGAATGCCTCCCCGGCCCTGTTTTGTATTCTGGACCGAAAGATAACCGCCTATGCTAAAAAAAATCTTTAAGACCATCGACCGGAGCTTCCTGTTTATCGAGGACTGGTCGCTCTTCATCGCCGTCTGTGTTGCCCTGTTTACCGCAATGGCCAATGTTATTCTGCGTAAAGCCACCAGCGACGTCAGTCTCTACTGGTCCGATGAGGTTGTCCGGAAAGTGATCTACTTTTCCACCTATATCGGCTGTGTTGCTGCCATTCGCAGCCGCTCACTGATCCGTATCGATGCCCTGCCGCAGATTTTCCCGGTCCTCAAACGTCCCCTCACCCTATTTTCTCATATCGCCGTCCTGTTCTTCGCTGTGATTATGATCTATCTCGGCTGGCAAATGACGATGATGATGTTTGAAGACGAGTACGCCAAAACAACGACCCTGCAAATCCCCGAGTGGTATTTTTATGCCATTCTGCCGATTATGGGAGGAATGATGTTCCTGCGGACATTGGTGGTCATGGTTGAGGACTGGTGTAACAAGCAAGATGTGACGGGGGAAGAATAATCATGGATAGCAGCTACCTGATCATTCTCGCCCTGCTCCTCGGGTGTCTCGCGACCACTGTCCCCGTCTTTATGGCGCTGTTTTTCACCGGAACCTTCGGGCTGGTCTACCTGCTTGATATCGATCCTCAGATTGTCATCGAAGTTCTATATCGCAGCATGGATAAATTTGCGTTGGTTGTCGTGATGTTCTTTGTCCTGTGCGGCAATATTATGACCACCGGGAGTATTGTCGAAAAACTGATTAAAACCGCCAATGTACTGGTCGGATTTCTCCCCGGCGGGCTCGCGATGGCAGGGATTCTTGCCTGCGGCTTTTTCGGTGCGATTTCGGGCTCAACCGTTGCAACTGTCGTTGCCATCGGCGGATTTATGATCCCGGCCCTGATGGAAAACGGTTACGACGAAAAATTCTCAGTCGGTGTCATGACCACCGCCCCGATCCTCGGTGTTGTCATCCCGCCATCAATCTCAATGATCCTCTACGCCATGGTCAGCAACGATCCCCTCGAAGCATTGTTTCTAACCGGATTTGTTCCCGGTGTGATGATCATGGTGGCAATGAGCGTCTATGCCTACTTTGTCTGTAAAAAGAAGGGGTTGAAAACCATCAACCGCCCCTCCATAAGGGAAGCACTGGCGGTCATCCGCGAAAGTATCTGGGCGTTATTTCTCCCGGTGCTGATTTTCGGCGGGATTTACTCGGGAATGTTTACCGCCAATGAAGCGGCAGTTGTTGCCTGTTTCTACGCCTTCTTTGTCGAGATCTGCATCCACCGCGACATGAAACTTATCGATGTTAAACGGGTCGTTGTCTCCTCTGCCGTCACCTCGGCAACCCTGTTAATTATCGTTGCCGGAGCCTCCGTCTTTGGTGAGTATCTCACCTTTGAGCAGATCCCCAACAAAATTGCAACGGCCGTTGTCAGCAGTATTTCTTCGCCGTGGGTCTTTCTCCTTGCGGTTAATGTCCTGCTGCTGATTATCGGTATGTTCATGGATATTATTTCGGCAACGCTGATCCTGACCCCGATTTTCCTGCCGTTGCTCAGTAAATTCGGCATTAACTCGATGCATTTTGGACTACTGATGACGATCAACCTGGGAATCGGCTACTGCACCCCACCGCTGGGGGTCAGCCTCTATATTTCCGGTGCCACGGTCAACCGTGACCTGGTTTACGTTTCAAAAGCGGTCATGCCGTTTCTACTGATTCAGATTACCATTCTGATGATTCTAACCTTCTGGTCCGATCTGGTTCTCTTTTTGCCGAATTGGGTTTATGGTTAGGAACACCATTCTCTG
>JAMOPE010000181.1 GCA_027064785.1 Geobacteraceae bacterium | reverse complement strand
CTCGGCTCGGTAAAAGGGAAAAACGATGGACGGAAACGAACAGAATGGCCGTCACCGAAGAATTCGGAGAGGAAATGAGTCAGAATCCCTTTTAGATCACCAAAAGTGACCTTCTCGTCAACAAGGAATCCTTCAACCTGGTGAAACATCGGGCTGTGGGTAATATCTGAGTCACGGCGATAAACAGTCCCCGGAGCAATCACCCGAACCGGCGGTTCCTGTTTGAGCATTGTTCTGATTTGAACCGGTGAGGTATGGGTTCGCAGGACCCGTTCATCACTAATGTAAAAAGTATCCTGCATATCACGCGCCGGATGATCTTTGGGGATATTCAGAGCCTCAAAGTTGTAAAAATCGTGCTCGATCTCCGGCCCTTCGGCAACAGCAAACCCAAGCCGGGAAAAGATATCGACAACTTCATCCGTCACCAGAGTAACGGGATGGAGGCTACCGCGAACACTTTTCCGTCCGGGAAGGGTGACATCGATCTTCTCACTCGCAAGACGGTCTGCGATCTCCTGCTGTTGCAGGGTCGTTTGCCGTGCAGTAAAAGCATTTTCAAAGATGTCTTTCAGGGTGTTGACCAGACTGCCGATAGCAGGTCGCTCTTCAGCCGACAGGTCACGCATCCCCTTCATGATCTCGGTCAGTGTGCCTTTTTTACCCAGCACCTGAACCCGGACATCCTGCAAAGCCTTCAGATCAAGCGCTTTCTCCAGTGCCAGCAGTGCATCCTGCTGTAATTTTTTTAAACGTTCTTCCATGCTAAATATCCGTATCAGAACAATCCCTGACCTACAGGATTCAAATAGTCAAACCGGAAACGAAAAAAGGAGGTGAAGTTGATTAACTCCACCTCCTTGAAACGGCTAAGAACAGTTTACTGTAACTGAGCCTTGGCGGCGTCGACAACGACAGTAAAACCTGCCGGATCGTTAACTGCAAGATCTGCCATAATCTTGCGATCAAGTGCAACATCGGCTTTTTTCAGTCCATGAATTAAGCGACTGTAGGAGAGACCGTTATCACGAGCTGCTGCATTGATCCGGGCAATCCACAGTGCTCTGAAATCACGCTTTTTGACCCGACGGTCACGATAAGCATAATTAAGAGCGCGGTCGACGGCTTCTGTTGCTGAACGAAACAACTTACTCCGTGCACCGCGGTAGCCCTTGGCAAGTTTTAGTACTTTGTTACGACGACGTCTGGCTTTAAAGCCTCTTTTTACTCTTGGCATCTCACTTGCTCCTTCTTAAAAAATGTTTTTTTCGGCATTTGCCGTGGCCGGATCTGCAGGGGGAGATTGTCCCCACAGTTCTCAGCCCTATCACCTTTAAGCGATAGAACTCTCTACAAATACGGAACCAATTGCGAAATATTCTTTGTGTCTGCCTTGGAAACAATAATGGACTGACGCAAATCACGCTTCCGTTTTGTGGTTTTCTTGGTCAGGATATGGCTGGTAAAAGCCTTATTCCGACGGATTTTTCCGGTACCGGTTTTGCGAAAACGCTTAGCGGCACCACGATTAGTCTTAATCTTTGGCATCTGTCTCTCCTGTTACTTTAGTGCGTTATTACAAACTGACAGCTGACTACTTTTTCAGTGGACCAACCATCATGGTCATGAATCGTCCCATTTTACTCGGCTGAGATTCGACCTGCCCGATGTCCTTCAGGGCCTCAACCGCCTTGGTCAGCTGCTTCATGCCTTGATCAGGGTGAGCATTCTCCCGGCCCCGAAACATAATTGTCAGCTTGACCTTATTTCCTTCTTCAAGAAAGCGGCGCGCATGTTTGATTTTAAACTGGAAGTCATGTTCATCCGTTTTAGGACGCATCTTAACTTCCTTGATTTCAACCTTAACCTGCTTCTTCTTCGCCTCTGAGGCACGTTTTGCCTGCTGATACTTGTATTTACCGTAATCCATAACGCGGCATACGGGGGGATCAGCCTGCGGTGAAACCTCGACAAGATCAAGCCCCTGCTCACTTGCAAGATTTAACGCCTGATCAATAGACAAAATGCCAAGTTGACCGCCTTCATCATCAATAACCCGTACCTGCCGGGCACTGATGGCCTCATTAATGTTCGCTTCCTTAGCTATGACTTCGCTCCTCTGTTCTCTTCTATCTCAATAAAAAACCAACAGCAAAGCTCCAAACTGAAGCTTTGCTCTGAATAACTCTATCTATTTGTACTCAGCCGATTCCTGTTGAACCCGGCTGATAAAATCGGTAACGCTGCACGCATCAAGATTATTACCATCGCGATAGCGCGGTGCAACTGTCCCTGTTTCCATCTCACGGTCACCGATCACCAGCATATAAGGAACTTTGGCAACCTGTGCTTCACGGATCTTGAAGCCTAGCTTCTCATTCCGGACATCGAGCTCAACTCGCACACCTGCGGCACGCAATTGCTCAAATACCTGTTGCGCGTAAGCTGCCTGATTATCGGTCACATTCAAGACAATCGCCTGAACCGGCGACAGCCAGAGCGGAAAGCTTCCTGCGTAGTGCTCAATCAACACCCCGATAAAACGTTCAATCGACCCAACAATGACCCGGTGCAACATAACCGGACGATGCTTTTCACCGTCAGCACCAACATAGGTGAGGTCAAAGCGCTCCGGCAGGGTAAAATCGCACTGGATTGTAGCACACTGCCACTCCCTGTCAAGCGCGTCCTTCAGTTTAACATCGATCTTCG
>JAMOPE010000180.1 GCA_027064785.1 Geobacteraceae bacterium | reverse complement strand
AAAGATTTAATAAAGAAGCTTGATGGCGGTGAAGTTGAAATCTCGATCCCGATAAATTGAAGTGCTGCCGCATAAAAAAAGGATAGCAAGTAAAAGCCGTCTCACGTTGGATTATCTTCTGGATCCGGAACTGATTCAACGGGTGTCCAGCCACAAAGAAGTGACCACCGGATTCTTATCGGGTTTGGCATCGATTTCTAAAGGAGGGGGATGCGTAAAATGTTATACGCATCCCCTTTAATTATCTATCATCCCAGAGCTATTGCTGCGTTATACCCAGCCTGAGTTGCCGCATAAATATCTTCCGGATTATTGGCGTCCCCGATGACCTGAACAGATTTACCATCAGCTTGTAGCTGTTGGTAAAGATCATTTTCCGGTTCCATCCCTGATGCAATGATAACGGTGTCGAAAGAGGACCATTCTCCTGTCTCACCATTTGTCTGAAACGTCACCGTATCGTCACTGAATTCTGTCAATGTTGTATTGGGTGAAATGAGCAGGTTTTCTTTCTGTTCCAGCCGTTTAAGCATCAGTTTTTTGGTGATCATTTCCATGTCGTTGGCGATAGTATCTGTCCGCTTAGTGATGACAACGTCGTAACCCTGATCGGCTAAGACTTCTGCCGCCTCAATGCCGACCATTCCGGCACCGATAATCAGAATCCGTTTCCCTGTGACCTGTTTGGTTTTCTCGAAGAATTCAAGACTGGTCATGGTGTTTTGTGTTTCCAGCCCTTTGATATCCGGGAATTTCTGGCGTGAACCGGTGGCGACAATGTAGTGATCAAAACCTTCAAGGTTTTCAAGTGTTGCGGCTGTTGCCGTGTTGATGGCAGCCCCACTTTTCTCGGTCCGCAGGATCAGACTATTGAGGGGGCGAACCATTGATCCTTTGTGAGGAGCCTGATGTGCCATTTCAAATTGACCGCCCAGGCTGTTTTTCTTCTCATACAGGGTGACTTTATGTCCCATGGCAGCAAGCTGATTGGTCGCTGCCATTCCGGCGGGACCGCCACCGATGACCGCCACTTTTTTTGCTGAAGCGGCTGCGACCGGCTGCTTGTCGATATCGGGATTCACGATACATCCAAGCCCACTGCCGTTCTTGACATTAGCGAGGCAGCCCTGCAGACAATAGCCGCACAGGGTAATGTCGTCGGTTTGTTGCTGGATATATTTATTCACAAAATCAGGATCGGCGACCAGTGGCCGGCCCAGTGCAACACAGTCGGCAAGATTATCATTCGCATACTGATCCAGCTTCTCGACGGTTCCCATCCGGCCGGCCACAATCAGCGGCAGATCGGTCTGTTTTTTGATGGCAGTGACCACCTCAAGCTGTTTCTGCTCGGGGAGCGCCATGTGGCTGTAGTACCACGGTGGAGTATCGCAGGCATTACCGAATCCGCAGTGGATGGCATCAAAGCCGTATTCTTTTGCCCGTTTCAGGATGATGGCATTCTCTGCCGGGCCAAAACCGTTCTCGACAAATTCGTGTCCCGAAATACGGACCAAAACTGTCAGATCACCCCGTTCGGCACGCACAGCGTCGAAAACTTCTTTGATGAACAATGTCTTGTCCTGACCGTATTCATCTTCACGCAGATTGGTTCGTTCCGAGAGGAATTGCTGAATCAGATAACCGTGGCCCGCCTGAATTTCAATGGCGTCAAATCCCGCTGCTGCTGCAACTTTGATGGCTTGCCGATAGCCTTCAACAATCCCTTCGATCTCCTGCTTCTGGAGAACCTCTGGGGTTTGTCCCGTTGCCGGACAGGGGATCGCTGAGGGAGCTTCAGGGGGCATTCCGGTGGCTTTAGGATTTGCTGCCCGTCCGGCATGATTAAGGTTGAGGCAGGCAAAGGTGTTATTTTTATGCAGGACATCGACAATTTTTTGCAGTTGCTGCTGACTGTCGGGAAGGTGGACGGCAAGTTGTTTGGGATGTTCCCGCCCCGACTGGCTGACGGCAACTGGCTCAAGGATAATCATCGCGACACCACCTTTGGACAGGTTGTCGTAGTAGGTCAAATGACGCGGGGTAACTTCCCCTTTGGGATTGCCATAAGCACTTTTAACCGGAGCCATAATGAAGCGGTTTTTCAGTTCCAGTGAGCCAATGCGGAATGATTCTGAAAATTTCATTGAGACCTCCTTGCGGGTGGGATATGCAGAAGATATGAAAAATTATATGTCTTTCTGTATACGCCTGCAATGCAGGGCTGTCAAATATAAAAGGCGCGAATTTTACCGGACAATATCTGGGGGCGAATGACTGACTGTTTGTTTTTATGTCAATCACGGAATCAAGGAATATGCCCGTGGAGAGGTACACATCAACACAGCAGAATCCTTCAATGCGATTCTGGAAAGAGCGAAGCAGGGCGTCTTTCATTTTATCAGCCCTCAACACATTCTTCGCTATCTCAGTGAGATTGCCTTTCGCTGGAACAACCGGGTTCCTGTGGAGAAGAAGCGAAACGGATTGTCAAAGATCGTGATGCAAGCCAGGCCAGTGCTGGAGCAGTTCGAAAACCTTTTGCAATATGCTGTCGGCACACAGTTACGAAGAACTCTTTGGGGCGGAGTTACTCAACCGCAGCCTTTTTATTGTGGATAGAACCGTTCTATTTTGGGTAAGCCCGCCTGAGATAACACCCGATCCACCACCGAATGGTGGATCCCTAACTGGGTTGCGATTGTGCCAACTCGCCA
>JAMOPE010000179.1 GCA_027064785.1 Geobacteraceae bacterium | reverse complement strand
TCAGAGTTGTTCGTTTCAAGTTTAACATCTTTGCCGCTTCTTTTTTGTTTCCGCCAGTACGGCTGAGTGCCTGCAAAATCAATTTATCCTCAAAATCACTGATAAGCCCGTTAAAATCAAGCCCAGCATCCGACCATTCCGCCTCGGGTGGAGATGTCGAAAAACCTGGTCGTGCTTCAGTATTAACGGCAACAACTTCCGGTTCTTCGTTGATATCAATACAACAATATTTCTCGGGCAACTCTTTCAGGGTAATTTTTTTACCCCGATGGAGAATCACCAGTCGCTGCATAAGATTTTCGAGTTCTCGAACATTTCCCGGCCAACGGTAAGCCTGTAAACTTCTCATAGCAATCGGGTCGATCGTCGTCCGCCGGTCGGTTTTGCGGCGGCTGAAACGTTCAATGAAATTTTCAATCAATAACGCAATATCATCCTGTCGCTCGCACAGTGGTGGAGCTACCAGCGGAATGACTGCCAGTCGATAATAGAGATCTTCACGGAAACGTCCTGACGCCACCAGTTCCTCAAGATTCTGGTGAGTCGCAGCAATAATTCGAACATCAACCTTAATGGGACGAACTCCCCCGACCTGCTCAACTTCCCGCTCCTGCAACACCCGCAATAACTTCGCCTGCAAGTTCGGTTTCATGTCACCGATTTCATCGAGAAACAGGGTACCACCATCGGCAAATTGTACCCGTCCGATCTTGGACTGCTGAGCCCCGGTAAAAGCCCCTTTAACATAACCGAATAGCTCACTTTCCAACAGCTCATCAGGAATCGCTGCACAGTTAACCGGGACAAAATGGGATGACTTGCGTTCGCTCTTTTCGTGAATTGCCCGGGCGATTAATTCTTTCCCTGTCCCACTCTGCCCCTGAATTAGAACCGTACTCTCACCGTCTTCAGCAACACAGGAAATCAGATCGAATAGTTCCAGCATCTGTGGAGAACGCCCGATCATTCCCCCGAATCCACTCTTGGCAGCCATGTCTATCTCAATCCATTTCAAATGGGTAAAAATAATTTTGAGTAAAAATTTTGACACACAAATGCCAAAAAAGAAAATATGAGCGAATAATAATATATTTTCTATAATGTGTCAATATTTGGACACATAAAAATGGTCCTATTGCGGAATTCTTTCGTTATGACGGGGATAAGGTCATAAAAAGCTCCAGCAGCTATAAAAGGTAGCAGTCCCGCATCATGAGATCCATCAGACAGTCTGGAGGCCACGTGAAAGAAAGGAGAGCAGCATTTTGATTATGGCAGAAGAATTACCGGTCTCCATTTGCGACCCCAATAATGGTTCTTTTTCCCCGATCATCTGCATAGAAGGATGGAGTCGCCAGAGAAAGCCTGAGGACGGTCGTTCGGGATCAGCTAGAACCTCCTCCCCCCCACCAATACAGCATAAAGCCCTATCCGATTGACTCGTTTTGCCAAAGCACCCAGGTTGTATTGGTCCGGCAGCTTCAGCGGCGTCACGTTAGGTTGTTTTGGTGGATCAATTTTACCTTTCATCACTTGCTTTCTTCAGCTTTTAGCTCCAGACAAATGTAAGCCAACGACACCCGCAATTATGAGTAATATACTTATTGTCTTTAACAGGGTCGCTGACTCGTGAAAATAGACGATTCCTATCGTAGCGATTAATGCTGTCCCCAATCCAGCCCACACAGCATAGGCAATGCTTACATCTATTTTCTTTAACGCCAAGGTTAGAACGGCAAGAGATGCCAAATAAAAGACAAACATCATGATAGAAGGAATCGTTTTGGTGAATCCTGCCGATAGTTTCATCGAAGTGGTTCCTATGACTTCCAGAACAATTGCTGTTGCTAAGTATAGCCAATACTGCATAATTTACCCCGTTTTTTAAAAAGCTAAGAGAGTTACCGACGGCGAATATTATAGACCCCTCGACCTTCGGCGAGGATGGTCTCCGGTTTTCCATTGGGATAGACGATAATCTGGGCATTGCCGACCCGATTACCGAGAAGTTTAACCGTTGCCTCTGCCGTCAGATCTGTTTCAACCGCCGGCTTGAGATAATCGACCCGCAAGTCGATGGTCGCAATGCGGTCATCAAGATCACACATCGACCAGACCGCAAACCCTCCGCAGGTATCGATCAGCATTGAAAGTACCCCACCATGGATAGCCTTGCGCCGGCTATCGCCAAGCAGCTCCGGTCGATAGGGAATTGTCAGGGTGCACTTGCCCGACTCTAGTGAGTGGACTTTCACTCCCAGAAAATGGTTGAAGGGGATCTTATTTTCAATGAAATCCTGTAGGGCAGTGAAATCTTTCGTGCTCATATTTTGGTATCCTCGTAGTTTTTTTGTCCGGCAGATGTCTGACCATTCCGATAGCATTGATGCTTTTGGCGATTCATGTCAGTAAAATAAATCAATAAAATGTGGATTACACTATATACTACACTATAAAAGTACAATATGCTTAATAACACACATTAAAAGAAATGTTATGATCTAATTTCGACATCACGATCGGAGCCCTTATGCCGAAAAGACTGCTGCCCCTCGATTCTGCTGACTACGCGATTCTCAAAGAGTTGCAGGTGGATGCCAGAACCCCCAATTCCGACCTGGCCCCCAAGGTTGGCCTGTCGACTTCTGCCTGCCTGGCTCGCACTAACCGACTACGCCAACAAGGGGTCATTAAACAATTCGCCACAATTGTCGACCA
>JAMOPE010000178.1 GCA_027064785.1 Geobacteraceae bacterium | reverse complement strand
AATGCCGTTGGTGCCATGCTGACCGGAATGGGACAGGACGGTGCTGAAGGAATGCTTGCAATGAAGCAGGCAGGGGCTCGCTGCATTTCTCAGGATGAGGCATCATCGGTCGTTTTTGGCATGCCAAAAGTCGCCTACGAAAAAGGTGGTGCAGAACGTCTCGTCCCGTTGGACAAAATAGCAACGTCGCTATTAAGCCTGCTTACGGAGAAAAAATAGATGGGGCAAATCATATTGGGTGTCGGTGATTTCGGAGCGTCAAACTCCCCCAGTGATGAGATTAAAACTTTTGCACTGGGCTCATGCGTTTCCGTTATTTTCCTCGATCCGAAAACCAGAACAGTCGGGATGGCCCACGTTGCCCTCCCCGACTCATCGATCAATAAAGCAAAAGCCGCTGAAAAACCCGGCTATTTTGCCGACACCGCAATTCCGGCACTGCTCAAGAAAATGACAACCTTTGGTTGTGACAAACGGGGCAAAGGGATGGTCGTCAAACTCTGTGGTGGTGCCAACGTCATGGACACCAATGATACCTTTCAGATCGGCAAGCGGAATGCCCTGGCCATCAAAAAAATCCTCTGGTCTTACGGGATGGGTGCCGTTGCTGAAGATCTCGGGAAAAATTACAGTCGAACTGTTTCGATCTCCGTTGCAGCCGGGCAGATAACGCTCAGCTCGCCCGGAAAACCCAACTGGCAGCTTTAGGAGGTTGACAATGGTTAAACACATCAGTCAGGAAGAGCTGCAGAAGATCGTTCAATCGGTTCCGATGCTTTCACCGAGTGCCAGCCAGTTATTGCAACTGACCTCGCAACCCGATCACGATTTGGTTGACGTTATTAATCTGGTCAGAAATGATGCCAATTTGACCGCCCGGGTTCTTAAAATTGTTAATTCCGCTGCCTTTGCGTTAGTCAATACTGTGACATCGATTGACCGGGCCATCTCTTATCTGGGTGAACGGATCATTGTCGGAATTGCCATCGGCGATTGCGCCGGGCAATTGTTTGACAAAGAACTGTCCGGTTATGAATCTGCGGGGGGAGATCTTTGGAAACACGATCTTCGTACAGCCATTGCCTCCCGCGAAGTCGTCACCCAAAGCGGTGCCGACATCAGTTCAGAACTGGCGTTCACCGCCGGGCTGCTTCACGATATCGGGAAATCTCTGATTTCCGATTATCTGCAGGGCTCCGTCGTTGATGCGGTCGAAATGATTTCAACCGAAGAGGGGCTTGATTACCTCGATGCCGAAGAAAAACTGGTCGGGTTTGACCACACTCAGGCGGGCTATGAGCTTGCCAAAGCGTGGCAGCTACCCGAAGAATTGGCGGAAGTAATCCGTTACCACCATGAACCGGCCAAGGCGAGTGAAGAATTCCGGTCACTGGTTTATGCCGTTCACCTTGGGGATAATATTGCCATGATGGGTGGATTTGGCACCGGATCAGACAGTATGCGTTACAAACTTGATCAGAATTATAGCGATTATATCAGGATCAGTCCAAATACTCTGGCGAGTATTATGCTGAATGTTGATATCGAATTTGAAAAATTAGAAGGTTCACTTATGAGCTCGGGAGAAAACAACTGATGAAACGAATCATTATTGCTGATGACTCGACAACCGCCCGAATGTTTATCAAACGCTGCTTGCAGATAATTGGCTTGGGAGATGTAGAAATTATCGAAGCGGAGCATGGTAAAGAGGCGTTAACTGCAGCCAAGGCACAGGAGGTTGATCTTCTGCTGACCGACTTAAATATGCCGGTCATGGATGGAGAAACTCTGATCAAGTGGGTCAAAGCAAGCCCGAAACTGGGAGATCTCCCTGTGGTTGTCATTACCAGTGCCGGCAATCCGGCCAAAGAAGCACAGCTGCTGGAACTGGGAGCCCATCGGGTTCTCAATAAGCCAGTGTCACCCCCGATGATGATGGATGCACTGGCCGATTTCCTTGATGATTAGGAAAGATGGAGGAAAAGAAAAATGATTGAACACAAGCCGCTTTATCAGGCAATGATTACTGCCGTCAGTCAGACACTTGAAAATATGGTTTTCATGGAAGTGATGGAACACTTTGATCGCACCTATGAAATACCGGCTGAGGAACTTGTCTGGACAAGCTTGCTGATTAACGACCCGGTACAGGGTGAAATTCGCCTCGCCATGAGCAATAATCTGCTGAAAAAATTAACCGGCAACGTTTTTGGAATTGACCCTGAAGACATCACCCAGCCACAGATGGACGATATCCTCAACGAATTACTCAATACCATTGTCGGATTATTTTTAACCAACCTGCTGGCTGACAATCAGGAATACAAAATGGGGCTACCGGAACTGGGTGAAGAACCACTCCCCGAAGTCGATGCCGACACAATCGTCTGGAAGCTGATGACCAGTGACGAAGACCCACTACAGATTTATGCCTCTGGTGCTTCCATTGTCGCACTGAACGACAATAACAATAACTAATCTGTTTCGTACACAAACATCCCCATAAAGGAGAACAACCATGGGTAAAACTGTCTTGATCGTTGATGATTCCAACACAATGCGTAAAATTGTTTCCCGCTCCCTGCGTCAGGCGGGAATTGACTTTGACCAGATTCTTGAAGCCGGTGACGGCCAGGAAGCCCTTGATGTTCTGGCTGCAAATCAGGTCGATGTCGTTTTAAGTGATATCAACATGCCCAATATGACCGGGCTCGAATTTCTG
>JAMOPE010000177.1 GCA_027064785.1 Geobacteraceae bacterium | reverse complement strand
CTGCTGAATATCTTCTTCGGCTTAGCTGTATCGGGCGTCCCAGTAAATACGCGAAAAGTTTCTACGGTGTTGTCGATCTCCTCTCGATCCTTCCATCTTATGTCAGTTTATTCCTCCCGGCAGGAAAATATTTGCTGGTCATCCGGATTCTGCGGTTGTTGCGGGTTTTTCGAATTCTTAAACTGGTTCAGTATGTCGGGGAATCAAATTATCTTCAGAAAGCCCTTTGGGCTAGCCGTCGAAAAATAGCCGTTTTCCTTCTCTCGGTCTTTCTGTTGATGGTGATTTTCGGTTCGGTGATGTATATCGTTGAAGGGGCAGAGAATGGGTTCACCAGCATTCCCCGTTCTATCTACTGGGCGGTGGTGACGATGACCACGGTCGGTTATGGCGATATCTCACCGCAAACCGGTATCGGACAGGCAATTGCGTCTCTGGTGATGATTCTTGGTTACGGGATTATTGCGATTCCAACCGGGATTGTCACTGCTGAGATGACTTTTCAGCAAAATGTTTCAACTCAAGTCTGTCCTGAATGCAGCGCCGAAGGACACGATATTGATGCTATTCATTGTAAGATGTGCGGTGCCGAGTTGAACCCACTCAAAAAAGATTAACGGAGAGACTCTGAGGAGGAGAGTTGGAGAGAGATTTACTCGGGAATTTGATCTAACTCTTCCCACTGTTGGTAGGCTGTTTCGAGTTCACCCTCGATCTCTTCGAGCCGGTTTTTCATGGTCGCAATCAGTGAACCATCTCCCTCCTTATAAATGTCGGGATCAGCCATTTTTTCATGTATTTCGTTCTGCTCTGTTTCGAGCGCATCAATTTTCCCCGGTAACTCTTCCAGCTCCTTTTTCTCCTTGAAGGTCCGTTTGCGTGGACGTTCTTTGCGGCGAGGTTCTGAAGCTTTATTTTTCTTCGGTCCCGGCTCTGCGGGTTTTTGGGTTGCCAGCCAGTCATCGTAGCCGCCGATAACCTCATCGACTTTTCCACTGCCATCAAAAATCAGTGAGCTGGTGACGACGTTGTTGAGAAAACTCCGGTCGTGACTGACCAGCAGAACGGTCCCTTTGTAATCGAGAAGCAGTTCTTCGAGTAGATCAAGGGTTTCCATATCAAGATCGTTGGTTGGTTCATCAAGGATCAGCAGATTCGCCGGACGGGTGAACAGTTTGGCGAGAAGCAGCCGGTTTTTTTCACCACCCGACAGCACCCGAACCGGGGTTCTTGCCCGTTCCGGGGTGAAAAGAAAATCCTGCAGATAACCGTAGATATGGCGGGGGGTGTCATTGATCAAGACCTGGTCATGGTCATCGGCAATATTCTGTTTGACTGTCCGGTTTTCATCGAGTTGCTCACGTAGCTGGTCAAAGTATGCAATCTGAAGATTTGTCCCGTGCCGGAGTTTTCCGGCAGTTGGTTGTAGATCTTCGGTAAGAAGTCTCAATAGCGTTGTTTTACCGCTACCATTCGGTCCGATCAAACCAATCCGATCTCCACGCATAACCCGCAGGTCAAGAGAATCGATAATCAGATCATTTCCGTATTTGAACGAGAGTTGCTCCGTTTCAATCACCATCTGGCCGCTGCGCTGCCCTGTCTCAAGCTGCAGTTTAACGTTCCCGGTTCGATCCCGACGCTGGCGGCGTTCTTCGCGCAGCTTCAGCAGATCGCGAACTCGCCCCATATTGCGGGTGCGGCGTGCTTTGATTCCTTTGCGAATCCAGATTTCTTCCTCTGCAAGCTTTTGATCGAGCCGCTGCCACGCTTTTTCTTCGCTGTGAAGCACGTCTTGCCGCCGCTCAAGGAATGTGGTGTAGTTACAGCGATAATCGTGCAACTGTCCGCGATCCAGCTCTATAATTCGACTTGCAATGTTGCCGGTAAAGGTTCGATCGTGGCTGATGAAAATCAGAGTTTTACGTAATCGTAATAAGAATGTTTCAAGCCAGCAGATGGCGGAAATATCGAGGTGATTGGTTGGTTCATCAAGGAGAATTAGATCCGGATTTTGAATTAATGCCGCCGCGAGTAGAACCCGTCTTTTCAGCCCCCCCGATAGCGTTTCGAGATGCAACTCAGCAGCAATGTCGAGCTGGCTTAAAGTTTGCTCAATTGTGACAGCGGCAACATGAGGATCTTCGCCTTGAGCGGTCAGAATAGCCGTCAGGTAATCGTTAATCGAACCCCGCCAGTTTTGCGGAAATTCCTGCGGGACATAGGCCGTTGTGATCCCTTGATTGCGGATGATCTCGCCAGAATCGGGCGGGACGTCACCATTGATCAGATGAAGCAACGTCGATTTCCCCGCTCCATTGCGTCCCAGTAAACAGATTCTGTCACCCGACTCAATTTGCAGGCTGACATTGTCGAGTAATTTGGGGCCACCAAAGGCATGGGTGACTTGATTGAGGGAGATGATATTCATAATTGACTCAGGTGGTTTTCCAGCAAGGTATCAATAATATAAAGAAGATCAAGAATCTTTTAACGGAGAGGCGCTGAGTTGGAGAGAAAAACCAAAGCCATTTCTTTTGGCTTTAAACCTTTAATAAATTAGTTTTTGATTTCTCTGCTTCTCTCCCTCTCTGCGTTAAGTCCTTTGATTTTTTATTGTCCCATCACGCTGGTGAAAACCATGGACTTTAGTCCAAGACTTTCAGTTGCTACTCATTGTTTCCTTCTCCATTGGGGAGAAGGTGCCCGACAGGGCGGATGAGGGGGCAG
>JAMOPE010000176.1 GCA_027064785.1 Geobacteraceae bacterium | reverse complement strand
TGTGACAGATCCCGATTGTTGTCTCCTGATCAACCAGCAATATCTCAACCCCGATATATTTAGGTGCTGCCAGAAGTAACAAATTGGCAAAGCTCATGTCCCAGCGACCACCGAGTGCGGCAAGGATCGTGACCCGGGTTGCCTGTTTCGTTATAGCCAGATCACAGGCCAATTCCAGATCAGTTTTGTCTTTATCGACAGGATAACGGTGAATTGTGACGTTATTTTGTTCGTAGCTGCACAGAAGGTCCGGGGCAATAGAATCGAGATCCCCGAGGAGAATATCGGGAGTTATCCCCAGGGCTTGACAATGATTTGCCCCGCCATCAACCGCAATAATCAGATCGGCTTTTTCAGCGAGACTGGCCGCTTTATCGGCAGCAGTCAACTCACCGTTGGCAAAAATGACAACGTCCATTTTTATTGGACCTCTCCATTCAAGGGAACAATTGCCGCGGGATTGAGCTGCAGAGTGATCTCCCCCCCGACGGCTGGTGGTGATGGGTCGATGGGGAGACTGAAGCTGAGTAACAGCTGCCCGGTTTTGACGGTAAGCTGAAAAAGTTGTCCCTGAAAAATCCGCTTTGTGATGATGCCGTGGACAGATGTATTTGGAGCTATTTTCTCGTTATTTGTAATGATACTCGCAGCTTCAGGTCGAATCAGCAATTTTTTATGCCCACCCTGAAGCAGATTCAACGGTATTTTTAACCCGTCGGCAATCACAGTCGGGTCAGTTATATCGATAATATTCTGAAAACCGAGGAACCGGGCGACGGCTGCATTGGCCGGTCGACGATAAAGGTCTTCCGGCGGGGCGAGCTGCTCCATCCTGCCTTGGTGAAGGATGGCAATCTGGTCAGCAACGGTGAATGCTTCCGATTGATCGTGGGTGACAAAAACGGCGGTGACTCCCTGTGATTTGAGAATGGCCCGGATTTCGCCTGCCAGATGATCCCGTAAGGTTCGATCGAGCGATCCGAGAGGTTCATCAAGGAGCAGTAGTTGCGGTTGCGGGGCAAGGCTGCGTGCCAGAGCAACCCGCTGTCGTTCTCCCCCGGAGAGGGTATCAAGTCGGCGTTGTTCAAATCCCTGCAGGCCAACCAGTGACAACATTTCTGTGACCCGTTGTTGCTGTTTATCTTTTGACCAGTTCTGCATTTCCAGACCAAAACAGACATTTTCTGCAATATTCTTGTGGGGAAACAGAGCGTAGTCCTGAAACATCATCCCGAATTGACGTTTATGCGGGGCAATCCCGGCAAGGTTGTTCCCGGCAAAGAAAATCTCTCCTCGATCGGGAAGTTCCAGACCGCTCAGTATCCGCAGCAGAGTTGTTTTTCCCGAACCGGATGGGCCGAGAAGACAGAGGATCTCTCCTTTATCGAGAGCGAAGTTGATGTCGGTCAACAATGGTTGATCGTCGTACTGTTTTCCCAGACTTTTCACCTCAAGTAGAGACATCAACGTTCTCCAAACCAGTTGGGCAGCTTTTCCATGACCAGAAATGCCGCTGCCGTAACCATCATCAGGATTGTACTCATCGCCATCGCCTGACCGTAATTCATTTCTCCGGGTTGACTTAAAAACCGGAAAATCGCCACCGGCATTGTTGGTGTCTGGGGGCGGGTAACAAAGGTTGATGCTCCAAACTCTCCCATACTAACAGCAAAAGCGAAGATTGCGGCCACCAGAATCGCCGGACTGAGAAGCGGTATATCGACTGTTCTTCGCACCTGTCGCGGTGATGCTCCCAACAATGTCGCTGCTTCACGGAGTGAATGGGGAATCTGACGGATAGCCGGAAGAAGGCAGCGGACAACAAATGGAAAAGCCACCAGCGTATGAGCAAAGATCACCAGCAGCACCGATTCACGCAGATTCAGTGGTGGGCTGTTGAGGGTAATAATATAGCCGAAACCGAGGGTGACGGCCGATGTTGCCAGCGGCAGCATGACGATGGCATCCCAGAATGCCTTTCCCTTCTGAGTGGACAGAGCCAGGTAGGATGACGCTGACAACCCTAAAGTCAGGGCGAATACCATGGCTGCGATGCCGAATCCGACACTGTTGAGGATTGCGGTGAAAGGTGGAACATAGAAGAGGGAATCGGTTCCACTGCTGAATAGGGCGGTATAGAAAGAGAATGTCCAGCCAGAATCGGACAATAGAGAACGGATTAACAAAGCAAGTAGTGGTGCCAATAGGAGGCAGATAACAAAGATCAGATGGATTGAGATAGTGAGTTTTTCGATTTTATTTTTGGCTTTTCTGGCGATGTTACTGTTGGAGGAGCCAAACCATGCCAGGTTGTTTTTCTCGCCAAGTCTGGCATGGAGCCACATAAGGAGAAAATTAATGGCGATCTGGATGATCGATAATGTTGCCGCCATCGGCAGATTAAACAGATGAACGGCCTGGCGATAGATTTCAACTTCAAGAGTTGCGTATCCCGGGCCGCCAAGAATCAGAATGACGCCGAAGCTGGTGAAGCAGAAGATAAAGACCAATAAGGCAGCTGAACCGATAGCCGGGAGCAACAGCGGTAAGGTAATTTTCCGGAATGTTGTCCAGGGGGAAGCTCCCAGCATGCTGGCAGCGTGGTTGAGTTCCGGCTCCAGTCCTGCCCAGAAACTACCGACAATTCGTAAGACCAGTGCATAGTTGTAAAAAACGTGAGCCAGCAGAAAGAACCACAGGGTATGTTCGAGTGAGATCGGTGGCCGCTCAAAACCAAACCAGT
>JAMOPE010000175.1 GCA_027064785.1 Geobacteraceae bacterium | reverse complement strand
AAAGCAACTGGTATTCACAGAACAACGTTGTCAAAAATTGCAAACCACAAAAGCTATAATACGACCACCGACAACATTGACCGACTTTGCGACTTTTTTGACTGTCCGATAAATGCCATTATGGAACACGTTAAAGCAACAGAATCACAATGAGGGCAGAGGTCAAGACAGCCCACTTTTTCTAGAGAAAAAGCGAAGAATATTGGTTGGCACGCTTATTAATTTTCTAACTGATTGATTTTACAAAAGTGACTTGTGACAATAAGTCCAGATGTCATTTTGGTGTGACGTCTGGACGGCAGAAAACAGGCATTTTCAGTGAGGCAGACGTCAAATCAGGAAAAGACCTGTCACAGAATCGTCACAAAAACGTCACAGACGCAAAAACGGGTTAGCGAATCACCGCTAACCCGTTGATTTTATTGGCACGCCCGAGAGGATTCGAACCTCTGACCTCTGCCTCCGGAGGGCAGCGCTCTATCCAGCTGAGCTACGGGCGCATGGGCTGTACTTTATACGCTACAACCCTTAATAATGCAACTGAAAATCATGGTGTAGCGACAGGGCAACACACCAATAAAGCAGAAGGAAAAATCGGCAATGGCTGCAAAGTTCTTTGGACAATTCCTTATCGAGAAAAAAGTCATTTCGGGGCTCAACCTGCTTCGTGCGATTGAGTTACAGGAAAAGACCAACCACCGCTTCGGGGATCTGGTTCTGGAGATGGGTCTGATGACCGAAGATCAGATCTATTCAACCCACCGGGCGCAGCGCCACGAAGATCTTCAATTTGGCGACATGGCAGTTAAACTGGGATTTCTTCAAGTCGACCAGATCAAGTATGTGCTTGAAAAGCAGCAACAACGTCATCTCTACATTGGTGAAGCGCTGGTCCAAATCGGAGCCATCACCCCTGAAAAGCTCGAAGTCCACCTCGCAGAATTCAAACAGACGACCACCGGCAATGAAAGCGTCAAGATAGATCTTCCCGCGGATTTCCCCTATCGGGAGATCTGGCAGGTGTTTGTCGATATGACTCTTAAAATGTTGACCCGAATCGCCGGAGCAACATTCAGAACCGGTAACTGCACCTCAACCCGGACGATCCCTGCTGCAGAGATCGGGATTGAGGTGGCACTCTCTGGGTCAATCTCGGCCCGCTATATTCTGACGATGAGTAACGAGGGCAAAAAGTTGATCGCAGCATCGACAATCAAAAAGGGTTTGGAGTTATCGGAAGAAAATATCGAGGCATCGGTTATTAAATTTGTGAATATCATCTGCGGGAACGCTAAAAGTACGCTGGCGAAGAACAATTACCAACTCTCCAGTACCCCGGCAACACACTATCAAAATCCCGATCAAACTCTGTCCATTCCGAACAATTCGCTGGGGTTACTGTTTCCGGTTTTTCTTTCCGATGGTGAAGAATTGAACCTGATACTGGTGGCATCGGGAGAATAGAGTATGTCCCTCGGTCCGCTGTTTTTGCTTGTGCCGATTTCCCTTGGGGGGACAATCGGTTGGTACTACGGTTCTTTCGGGGGCTCGTGGGGTCTTACCTGGTCAGCATCTTCGGGTCGACCATCGGGCTGCATTTCGGGCGCAAAATCCAGAGAAATCTCAGCCGCGACTAAAGTCAGTAGAGCAGTGAAACTGCCTGCCGGTTCATATTTACAAACACGAGAGACGCATAACCGTGCCGCATCACAGCAAATTCTGCCTATTAAAGCACTGGGGTAGAGGGTTGTTGTAATTGACAGAATGCCTTTTTTCCTGCTATAGCTTGCTGTCAAACGACAAACCTATGGAGTTACCAATAATATGGCGGAACAAAACCGCAAAATTCTGTTTTCACGTGAAAGAATTGCGACAGAGGTTAAACGTCTTGGTCAGGAAATCAGCCGGGATTATGGCGATGAAGAAGTGATGTTGGTTGGAGTCTTAAAAGGCTCCTTTTTATTTATTGCCGACCTCATCAGAGAGCTTGAAACCCCTGCTATTGTCGACTTTGTTCGACTGGCAAGCTACGGTTCAGGGACCCAGACATCGGGAATTATTGAATTCCGTAAAGAGCTTGAGATGCCGATTAAAGATCGTCATGTCATCATTGTTGAAGATATTGTTGACAGTGGCTACACGCTGGAATGTCTCTTCAATAAACTTCTATTGCAGAATCCCCGTTCTCTGAAAATCTGTACGTTAATTGATAAGAGGGCTCGCCGCGAGGTTGATATCGAAGCCGACTACATCGGCATCAGTATGGAAGATGGGTTTATCATCGGTTACGGTCTTGATCACGACGAGAAATACCGCGATCTTCCCGACATCTATTTGGTAGAAGAATCCTGATTTTTATAAACTCTGACCGTATATCTGAGAAGTAGATACTTTTAACCTGCTGGATTAACACAGATTAAGGAGAATACCTGATGATCATTGTTTGTCCTGAGTGTTCGACAAAGTTCAACGTCAGCTCGGATCGTATCCCCGACGGAGGGGCAAAGGTTCGCTGCGCACGTTGCAAGCATGTTTTTCTTGCTGAAAAACCGCCGGAGGCTCCAGAGGTTGTCGAAGAACTAACCCCGGTTGCAACAGAGGCTCCGGTACCTGAACCTTTTGAGACCGCGGACACCGAAGAATCTGATTTCAGTTATGACCGTTTTCAGGAACTCGATTCATCGACTCCCGATGACGATGACTTCAGCTTTGGTTCAGAATCGGCTACCAATGAGAGCGGCACTGCTGTAGAGAAATCG
>JAMOPE010000174.1 GCA_027064785.1 Geobacteraceae bacterium | reverse complement strand
GCGAAGATGATATTTCCACTCTCTATTTCGAACAGCGGGCGCAGCAGCGTGGGTTTAAGCTGATTGCCGGGATTGACGAAGCGGGGCGCGGCCCCCTTGCGGGGCCGGTTGTCGCAGCAGCAGTGATCCTTTCCGAAAATTTTGATCTTCCGGGGTTGACCGATTCAAAAAAGTTGAGTGAAAAACAGCGCGATCGATTTTATCCGCAGATCAGACAGCAGGCAAAAGCGGTTGGCGTCGGAGTTGCCTCTGCTGCTGAAATCGATCAGATCAATATTCTTCAGGCGACTCTGCTGGCAATGCGTCGGGCGGTATCGCGCCTGCCGGTTGTCCCCGATTACCTGTTGATCGACGGGATTACCCCGCTTCCCCTTGATATTTCACAGCAAACTTTGAAAAAAGGGGACAGCCGCTCCCTTTCCATTGCTGCGGCATCGGTGATCGCCAAAGTTGTTCGGGATCGCATCATGTATGCTTTTGCCCGTCAGTTGCCCGATTATGGTTTGGCACAGCACAAAGGGTATGGAACTAAACAACATCGTCAGGCGATTGCTGAATTTGGTCCGACCTGGCTCCATCGCAAAACCTTTGCCGGAGTCAAAGAGCACGTGAGAGGGGACGATGACTGAAGCACGGTTGACACTGGGGGCGTGGGGAGAAGAGCGTGCCGTCGAATATCTCCGGTGCCGGGGGATGAAGATTCTCGAGCAGAACTTCACAACTCCGGTTGGGGAGATTGATATTATCGCCAGAGACAGAAAGAACCTTGTGTTTGTTGAAGTTAAAACTCGCCGTAATCAAGCTTTTGGTACGCCGCAAGAGGCAGTTGGATTACGCAAACAGCGGCAGATTAGCCGTACCGCCTGCTGGTATCTGCAGAACCATCCCTGTGGTAAATTGCAGCCGCGATTTGATGTTATCGCTATTCTGTGTCAGAGTGGTAAAGACGTTCAGATAACCCATATTTCCGATGCCTTCAGTTTGTCCGATTAGTTGATTATTCAGTGGGAGTGACCATGGCTCAACAGAGCACAACACCTCTTATTTCTCTTAGCGATCATGGTTTTTTGCGGGTTGGTGTTGCGACCCCCGATTTAGAAATCGGCAATGTCGATTTTAACCTGGCAGAAATCTGCCGGATTGCACAACAGGCAAAACAGCAACAATGTCAGTTGTTGCTGTTTCCTGAACTGTGCCTGACCGGTTATACGTGTGCCGATTTATTCTATCAACACTCTTTGCAACAGCGGGTCGAAACGGCTCTGCTTGAGCTTGCGGACTTTTCTGCTGCTGAAGAACTGACGCTGGTTATTGGTGCCCCACTGAGTGTTTCCGGTCGCCTGTTTAATTGTGCCACTCTGATCTCTCACGGGAAAATCTGCGGGCTGGTACCGAAAACCTATCTTCCCAACAGTGGTGAATTTTACGAACAACGCTGGTTTAGTTCAGCAACCGAGCGGACTTGTGAATATGTTCAACTGGGTGACCACGAAATCCCTTTTGGTACCGATTTGTTGTTTCAACCGGATGGATTCTCTGATGCATTGATCGGTATTGAAATCTGTGAGGATGCCTGGTCAGTGGTTCCACCAAGCGGCGCACAGGCACTGGCAGGGGCGACATTGCTGCTGAATTTATCGGCCAGCCCCGAAATTCTTGGAAAGCAAGCTTATCGGCGAACACTTGTTTCTTCGTTGTCGGCTCGCTGTCTGGCGGCTTATGCCTACGCATCGGCGGGACCGAATGAATCGAGTACCGATCTGGTGTTCTCGGGTCATTCGCTGATCGCTGAAAATGGTCAGGTTCTGGCGGAAACCGAACGTTTCCAGTTTGACAGTCAACTGGCACTGGCCGATATCGATCTGCAACGCCTGACGGGAGAGCGGCAGCGCAACAGTAGTTTTAGCTGCGTGGTCGGTGCCGAAGAGTTTCGAGTTGAGTCGTTTCAGCTGAGCTTAGCGACCGTTGAGGAGATTCTTCGCCCCGTTTCACGGACCCCGTTTGTCCCCCCCAATGATACAGAACGTGCTGACCGGTGTCGTGAAATATTCTCACTCCAGACCACCGGCTTGATGAAGCGTTTACGCCACACCGGTTGTCGGAAAGTGGTGATTGGTCTGTCGGGCGGGCTTGATTCGACTCTGGCTCTGCTGGTCACGGTAAAGGCATTTGACCGGATGGGGCTGGATCGAAAAGGGATTGTCGCCCTGACGATGCCCGGCTTCGGGACCACCAAGCGGACTCGCGGTAATGCTGAAGAGTTGGCAGAGTTGTTGGGCGTTGAATTACGGATTGTGTCGATCAATGCCGCTGTTAAGCAGCACTTTGCCGATATCGGTCATGATGCTACGGTTCATGATATCACTTACGAAAATAGTCAGGCGCGTGAGCGAACCCAGATCCTGATGGATGTCGCCAATCAGGTGAACGGGCTGGTCATCGGGACCGGAGATCTGTCCGAGCTCGCTCTCGGCTGGTGTACCTACAACGGCGACCATATGTCGATGTACGCGGTCAATTGCGGAGTGCCGAAGACTCTGGTGCGTTATCTGGTCAGCTGGTGTGCTGCCGAGGAATTCAGCGACCGGACGTCAGCAGTCCTCGACGACGTCTGTGCGACTCCGGTTTCTCCGGAACTGCTGCCACCAGATGCCGATGGCCATATCGCCCAGATGACCGAGGAGGTTGTCGGGCCGTATGAACTGCACGATTTTTTCCTGTTTCAGGTGGTTCGGCTCCATTTCCCACCACGAAAAGTT
>JAMOPE010000173.1 GCA_027064785.1 Geobacteraceae bacterium | reverse complement strand
TTTTTGATGCGTGGCGGCAGCTGTCAACGAACCCCGGTGGTGAGGTTGAGCGGCAGGCAGTTTTACAGCGCGGCGAATTGATCAGTCATGCTTTTGTCAATGTCTACAATGAAACTCAGCAGGTTGTGAAAAATATCAATAATACCATCGTTTCAAAAATTGACGGGGTCAATCTGAGTATTGATGAAATTGCTCAGTTAAATAACCGCATCTCAGCGATTGAAATGTCAGGGCAGGAAGCCAATTCCGACCGGGATCGTCGTGATCTTCTCCTTAAAGGTCTTTCCGAGACAATTGGTGCCCGTAGCTTTGAAACATCAACCGGAACCGTTTCGGTACAACTCGCAAATGGTATGCCGCTGGTTGAAGGGGACAAGGCAACCCACATTATCAGCACCTATTCCGGAACTGATGTCAATCTTGAGCTTGATTTCGGGACGACCAGTATTTCTCTGAATCGGACAGCTCTGGGTGGTGAATTCCGTGGTTTGTACGAAATGCGCGATGTGACAATCCCCGATACTGTTGGTCGCCTCGATCAATTGGCTTATTCGTTTGCGACAGAAGTGAATACCCAACATCAGGCGGGAACCGATCTTGCCGGTAACCCTGGGGTAGATTTCTTTGTCCAACCAGCGGCTGTGACCGATGCCGCTTCCTCTCTGGCAATGAACTTGACAGCGACAAGCCAGATTGCTGCCGGAAACACCCCGCCTCCCGGAGCTCCCGGCGATAACCGGAATGCTCTGGCTATTCTCGATTTGGAACAGGGACAGCTCGCCGGATTGGGTGGTAACGATACCCTTGTCTCCTATTACGGAAAAATCGCCGCGACTGTCGGTGTTGAGGCCGCGCGTAATCGCCAAGCGAAACAAGGATACGAAGACAGTCTGATTCAATTACAGAACATGCGTGACGGGATTGATGGTGTTTCTCTCGAAGATGAGATGATTAATTTAATGCAGTATCAAAAGGGTTTTGAGGCTTCCGCTAAATTTCTCGCTACGGTTGATGAAATGATGGGAACCTTGCTGACTCTGAAAAGGTAGGTAGACTATGAGAGCAACTCAGACAACCACATATCGAAGTTTACAGTCTTTTCTGGATCGCACCAGTGACAAGCTGGCATCACTGCAATTGCAAGCCGCAACCGGCAAGCGGATGAATCGTCCTTCCGATGATCCGACGGCAATCAGTCCGGTGTTGAGTGCCCGTACTCAGATTAAATCCTCTGACCGCTATATTGAGACCATCGAAACTGGACTTGATCGCGTTGATGGGATGGATGGTTATCTTGATAGTATTGAAAATACGTTAGTTCGTATTAAAGAAATCAGCGTCGCTGCGGTGAATGGATCACTCAATGATAAAGATATGCAGACTTATGCTGATGAAGTTCATCAACTGCGGGCGAGTCTGCTTGATGACGCGAATGCTCAGATCGATGGTAAGTATTTATTTGCTGGATTTGCAGAAAAAACCCCGCCGTTCGTATTCAATACTCCACCTACAGCGGTGCCACCTGTCCTTTATAATGGTGATAACGGGGCTCTGGAGTTTGAAATTTCTCCCAATGAACTCATAAATGTAAACATTCCGGGTAATGGCCTGATGCTTGGAGATTTTGATAATGATGGCACCGTTGATCCCGGCGCTGTTGATATTTTTGCTCTGGTAACAAATCTAGAACAAGAGTTGCAAGCAAATAATCCAACAGGTGTTGAGGCATTGATGGATCCTCTCGAAACTGCAGCAAACCAGGTACGGGGGCAAAGAAGTCTTAAGGGAAATATCGGTCATCGTCTCGAAATTGCCCGGGATCACATGGCGCAGATTAAAATAGATATGGAAGCGTTTCGTTCTCGCTTTGAAGATGCAGATATTTTGGAAACAATTACTGGATTAGAGAAGCAGCAGCAGAGTTTTCAGGCGGCATTAAGTGTTACCGGGAAAGTCTCTGAACTCTCAATCCTGAATTATATCTAGCCATAAAGGCAATCCTGTAAGGGTAATTTATGAATTGCCCCTACCATTCATTCACCGTGTGCGGAGTTACACGGATAACTAGCCAGGAGGCGCAATTGTGTTGGTACTGACAAGAAAAGTTGGCGAGGGGATCATTATTGGTGATGATATCAAAATCACCATTGTTGAACTCAAAGGCGGTGGCGTGAGGGTTGGGATAGATGCTCCACGTGACATGAAAATTCATCGACAGGAAGTTTTTGACCGGATTAAACAGGAGAATAAGGAGGCAACACAGTGGGACATTGCCGATCTCAACGAATTGAGCAGTTTACTGAGTACGGGGAGGAAAAAATGATGGAGAAAATTCAATCCCGTTTTGGCGAAATTGAGTATGACCCGGATAATACTTTACTATTTCCCGAGGGATTAGTCGGGTTTGAGAACCTCCGTAAATTTATCGTCATGCCCAATGAAAAAGAGGGGCCGTTATTTTGGATTCAAAGTGTTGAAGATCCACAAATTGCTTTTATCCTGACCGATCCAACGAGTTTTTATTATGATTATAGGGTTGTTCCTGATGGTCGGGAACGTGAAAAGCTTGGGATTGATGAGAGTGGAGATTGTCTGATTGTCAGTGTTGTCTCTGTATCATCAGAACGTGAGATCACTTTGAATTTAGCAGCACCCATTCTGTTTGCTCCTGAGACCAACCGTGCGTTGCAGGTAATTCTTGAGGGAACAAATTTCAGTCCGCAAACACCCTTGCCGACGGTCGAAAAATAAAAAGAAAATGCCATAATTTAT
>JAMOPE010000172.1 GCA_027064785.1 Geobacteraceae bacterium | reverse complement strand
GACCGTGAAGCATCAGATAATCGTGATAACTGTCGCTTTCGTACAATTCTTTCGTCATTTCACCAAGTTTCTTGCCCATAGTGACAACAAAGAAACCAACCTTATCCCCACCCTCATCTGCCGAGCGGAAATAATCGGCAATACACAGACCGGGAGAATTTTCCTGACGGGGAAAACTGAAAACCTTTTCTCCGGAGTCAGACTTGACCAGCAACCGATCTCCGTCACGCAGGCAATCAAAATAGCCATAGGTCACTTGTGGGTGCAGCCAATTTTCCTCGTCAGCCTGTTGCTTCAGCCGTTCAAATAACGGCAGGACAGTATTTTTATGCAACTCTTCATACTCATCTTTCGCCATCTTGCCACGCCGATAGCCCCAACGGCCACGGAACAATGCAGCCTGATTGAGATAGGAATAGATTTTCTCAATGTCGATATCGGTGACGACTTTATGCCCAAGAAACGGGACAGTCGGCGGAGTCATTGAGCGATCCAGAACTTCCCGTTGCGGGCCGGGACGATTTGCGGCAACCGCTCGCTCTTCCCACGTTGTCGACTCCAGTTTTCCCGCTTCAAATTCACGGATCGCTTTCAGTCCGGCAAAAGCATCGGCACAATAAACAACCGGCTGATCGTAATTCGGAGCACAATCGACAGCGACGAACTTAGTCGTTAATGCAGCCCCCCCAAGAAGGACCGGTTGCGATAAGCCTGCAGTCAGAAACTGGCTTAAATTATCTTTCATCAGCAGTGCCGACTTAACCAGAAGCCCCGACAAACCGATAACATCGACAGATAATTCTTTTGCTTTGGCAATGATCTCTTCAGCCGCAACTTTGATTCCGATATTATGGACCCGATAGCCGTTATTGGAGAGGATGATATCGACAAGGTTTTTTCCAATATCATGGACATCACCGGCAACCGTTGCCAGTAATACCGTCGTTTTTCCGTCATCATCAAGCTTTTCCATATACGGTTCAAGCAGCGCAACGCTCTGCTTCATCACTTCAGCCGACTGCAGGACAAAGGGCAACAGAAGTTCACCACGACCAAACAACTCACCGACTTCACGCATTGCCGGAACCAGCAGATTATTGATAATATCCAGCGGTTTCCAACGACCACGCAGCGCCGACAGAAGATCTTCCAACCCTTCCTTATCGCCACTGAGAACCTTTTTACGCAATAATTCCTCGGCAGGAACCGAATCGTCATCACTGTCATCGTCCTGATCGACCGCCTGCTCAAAATGATCGATGAAATTCATCAGGGCATCTTCGTGGCGATTATTAAGGAGATCGAGGCAGAAAGTCCGGTCTTCTTCACTGATCGCGGCATACGGCAAAACTTTGGCAGCATCAACAATAGCGGTATTGAGCCCTGCTTCAACAGCAAGGTGGAGAAAGACGGAGTTGAGGACTTTACGGGCCGCCGGACGCAAGCCAAAACTGATATTACTAACGCCGAGGGTGAAACCAACTCCCGGCAACTCTTTTTCCACCTGTTTGATTGCGTTCAACGTCTCAATTGCAGCATCACGCATTGTTTCATCACCCGATCCGACAGTAAACGTCAGCAGATCGAACAGGATGTCCTGCGGACGCATTCCATGTTGGTCGACAACCAGTGAATAGATCTCTTTGGCAACTGCAACCTTACGCTCGCAAGTCAGAGCCATTCCCTCTTTATCAATCGTCAGGGCAACAACAGCAGCCCCATATTTTTTAGCCAGGCGGCAGATCCGATCAAGGTTTGCACCGCCATCTTCAAGATTGATCGAGTTGATAATCGCCCGACCGGGATAGAGCGGGAGAACCTCTTCCAATGTTGCCGGACTGGTGGAATCAAACATCAGCGGTGCTTTGCATGACCCGGCAAACAGTTGCGTCAAAGTGATCATATCGGACACTTCATCACGTCCGGCGTAGGCGACACATAGATCGAGAACCTGCGCACCACGTGCTTCCTGATCAAGACCAACCTTGAGACAGGCATCCCAGTCTTCTGCAAGCAGGGCTTCGCGGAACGCTTTAGAGCCGTTGGGATTGCAGCGTTCACCGATCAGAAGGGGAGGAATTTCCTGATGAAGTTCGACCGCCTGATAAAGACTCGCTACGGAAGCTTTCATTGTGCCACCTCCCGTCTTTTCGGCTCTAAACCGGAGACTCGTTTCACCAGTGCAGCAATATGATCAGGACTTGTTCCGCAACAACCACCGACAATACTGACTCCCTGATTGAGGATAAACCCGGCCATTTGCTCAGCATAGTCATCGGGAGTCAGTGGATAGTGGGTCTGTCCGTTGACAACTTCAGGCAGCCCCTGATTGGGAATCACGGAAATCCGTTTCGGCCAGTTTTCACTTAAATATTTGACGTGAGACATCATATCCTGCGGACCCGTCGCACAATTTAATCCGAGAGAAAACAACGGAAATGGCTCCAGTGCTGCAACGACAGCGGCAATATCAGAACCGACCAGCATTGTCCCCTGCTGTTCTATTGTGACCGACGCCATGACCGGGATATTGATCCCGGAAACCTCAACAGAATCAAAAGCTGCAACCAAAGCTGTTTTAACCTGCAGCAGATCCTGGCACGTTTCGACAATCAGGCAATCAACCCCGGCTTCGAGCAAAGCATCGACCTGTTCACGGGTTGCTGATGCCAATTCCGCAACGGTAATGTGGCCGAGTGACGGAAGTTTTGTTCCCGGGCCCACCGATCCGGCAACAAATTTATCATTTTTATCGCCAATCGCCAGTCGAGCATTTTCA
>JAMOPE010000171.1 GCA_027064785.1 Geobacteraceae bacterium | reverse complement strand
TCGTCTAAATCAGCAGTGGTCGAGGTAATCAACCGGAAGTAATTTTGCTCAACAGGATTATGGATAAGTTTTTGCAATATTCTCTGGCTATCAACATCCAGATCTTGAATATCATCAAGAAACAATGTTCCAGTCGCCACTTCAACAAGGCTTTCTATCATTTGTTGTTTAGCATCTTTTTTATCGACTGTGCCGCAGGAAAGGCAAACAAAAGGTTGCGTAGAGCGTGGACTCTGCTGATGAATGGTGCGTGCAAATAAATCTTTTCCGGTCCCATTTTCACCAAATATTACAACCGGATCATCAGTTCTGATCATTCTTTCAACAAGGCCCACGGCAACTTTAGTTTTGACATTCTTTGCAACAATATTCCCGGGAGCTGCTCTGAAGGACGGCTCTTCTGCAGCCTCTTTCCTACTGATTTTCAAAGTATTAGAAGAAAAACCGATATTGAACTCCTTACCATCAGCCTCAGGTAGGTCAACTTCTATGGTTAACTCTTTAAATAGATTAAATAGCTGTTCGGAAGAGGATTGGAAGGTCAGCAGGTAGTCCCAAAATGATTTCAATTCTGCTATTTTTATTTTCCGGGTAAAAGTCATCATTGGATAAGCCTTCTGTAAATAATCGCTATGCGCAATATTTTTCTTTTTGTCCCATTTCTAAGCATTGTGCATGCCAATTTCACTGGCAAGTCCTATTTAATCGATTTTACGTGCATACCGTCAGGGGAACGGTCAGAAAGAATTTATTACGTTCTAGAAATCCCATTTTTTTTCAGCAATGCATACAGTCGAGACTGGGATAAGCCAGAGATTTTGCATGCTTCGGGGATATTATCCCGCGTTAGTGCCATCAATTCTTGCAGATAGTCCTTTTCCGCTTGCGCATAGATGGTTTCTCGATATTCCTGTAGCTTGGGTAAATTATGGGGCACACGAATAGGCTCATCCGTTGAGATACTACTTCCTGCTTCCATTTCCGCCCGTCGAACCTGAACCCGAACATGACTGGGAAGATGCTTTGGGTAGAGGGTCTGATCATAGCGTGCCGTTGTCAGACTCCGTTCCAAGGTATTAACAAATTCACGGACGTTTCCAGGCCAGGGGTAACTGATGAGTGTTTCCAAAAATTCAGGGGAAAACCCTTTTGAAGGCAATCCAAACTGAGTACAAAATTTATCAATATGGTAGCGGGCCAACTCTTTGATATCTTCGCGCCTCTCCCGCAGAGGTGGCAGCTCGATAATAAAAGTGCGCAGCCGAAACAGCAGATCACTGCGAAATTCTCCCGCTTCCACCATCGCATCTAAATCCCGATTTGTTGCCGCAATTAAACGAAAATTACTTTCAACCTCCTTGTTGGCCCCCACAGGGCGAAATCGATGTTCTTGAAGAACCCGGAGGAAAGACTTCTGCAATGTCATCGGGAGCTCGCCAACTTCATCAAGAAACAGCGTCCCATTATGTGCTTGTCGAATTAAACCATTCTGGGCCCGATCAGCACCGGTAAAAGAACCCTTTTCATGGCCAAACAACAAGCTCTCGACCAATGTTTCTGGCAAAGAGGTACAGTCAACCACCACAAAATCTTCTTTGCTGCGTAAGCTGTTCTCATAAATTGCCCGGGCAAATAACTCCTTTCCGGTTCCTGTTTCTCCGGTAATAAAAATATTGGCATCACTCTCGGCAGCTTGCGCCACCAGATCCAGACAACTGTTCAATGCCGGACTGCTACCAATAATATTGTCCCGCTTCAGTTGCACTCGTTTTCGATTATGACCCGCATCCTGTTTTTCTTTGCGGTACTGCAGCGCTCTCTCTAGCGAAAGAGTGATCTCCTTGATAGAAAACCCTTTTTCAATATAATCCCAGGCACCACACTTAATCGCCAGTTCGGCACCATTAGGGTCACCAAAACCTGTCATAATGATGACTTCTGGATTTGATGGGCTTGCTTCTATCGTCGGAAGAGCATCCAGTCCATTACCATCGGGCATTTTGACATCCAGAAAAACCACATCAAAAGTTCCATTGGCAGCAAGATCAATCCCCTCTTTTAAGGTCATAGCACTGGTGGCCACATGCTTTTTCCGCTCAACCAGAGTTGAGAGGGTAGCACACATCATCTCTTCATCATCGATAATCAGTATTTTAGCCATTTCGATCCTCTGCTCTTTGCACCGTTAAGCTGGATGTGGATTCAATATTTGTTGGACAACAGAATGAATTTCATCTCTCTCGACCGGTTTCATCAGCACTTCACGGATACCAGCTGCCTTCGCTTTAGCTGGGCTGACCGCAGCATCACTACCAGGAGAGGAGCCCGAACACAGGACGATTGGAACATCAGGGCGAATCTTCAACAATTCTTCAGCCAGCATCACCCCGGTTAAATGAGGCATTGTCTGATCGGTGATGACCAAGTCAAACAGGTCGGGGGTTTGTCTAAACCGCTCCAGGGTTTTATGGCTATCGGTTTCCGCCGTAACAACATATCCCAACCTTTCCAAGGCATTTTTCATCCCACTAACGTAATCAACCTCATCGTCTACAAAAAGGATATGGCCACGTCCGGGAATTTGTTTCTGTGCCATCGGCACTTCTTCCTGGGTGACAACGTTTTCAACATGGGGAAACAAAATTGTGAAAGTGGTCCCCACATCAACGATACTGTTCACCGAAATATTTCCGCGATGATTTTTGATAATCCCATGGACAACTGAAAGACCCAGCCCAGTCCCCTTACCCGGCATTTTAGTGGTATAGAACGGATCAAAAATTCGATCGACAACATCGCGGGTCATCCCATGTCCCGTATCAGCAATAACCAACTTGATATATTTTCCGGAGCGCAAACCGGGGTAGCGGGAAATATTTCCATCGCGCAGCTCAACATCGCTGAGGCTGATATCGAGTATTCCTCCTTTTGCCAGCATTGCATCCCCAGCATTTGCACACAGGTTCATAATGACCTGATTGATCTGAGTCGGGTCGGCAGCAATCAATGCTGAAGCCGTATCAACATGCTTGCGAAGCTCAATTGTTGTCGGTATTGTCGCCCTCAACATGGGCAAGCACTCTTTTATGATGTCATCAAGATTAACTATTTTTTGTGGCTGCTCGGTTTGGCGGCTGATGGTCATAAACTGTTTAACCAGATTTTTTCCCCGCAAACCAGCTTTAAGGACAAGCTCCATTGAACTGTGGAGCGGGCTGTCCTCCGGAACATCCTCAAGAGTCATCTCCATGTTTGTGATGATAATTGCGAGGATATTATTAAAATCATGAGCAATGCCTCCCGATAGAGTTGCCATCGCTTCCATTTTTTGTGCTTGCCGTAACTGTTGTTGTAAACTGATGGCCTCACTGACGTCACGGATAATTGCAACGTAGCGCACAACCTCACCGTTTCGATCGAAAACCGGTGCAATGAGTGCATCCATATCATATTCGCTGCCATCTCTTTTTTTATTTACAAAATGGCCACTTAACGACTTATTCGTTGTGAAGACACTGACAAGGGCCCGGTAAAAGGCAGGATTACGCTTTGAGCACTCGAAATCATGAATATTAACTCCGATACTCTCCTCTGCAGGGACTCCGCATAACGCGACAAAGCTTGGGTTAAGGTATTGAATTGTCCCTTCAGAATCAAAAGTGATAACCCCGTCCGAGGTCTGATCCATGACCGTCGCCAGCATCAAGCGCTCTTCCATCTCGCGCTGGCTGTCTACTTTCAAGCGCAGCGCCTTGATCCCATAAGCCAAGTCTTCGGCTAGCTCTTCAAGTAATTTTGCTTCATCTTCATCGAACGCATGCGAGTTTTCATCAAAGATAACAAGTGCTGCAAAAATCTCACCGCCTTCAATCAGTGGCAATGCTATACACGAGGTATAACCACATGTTTCGGCTTGGCTGCGCCATGGGCGATAGAGTGGATTTGTCAGCAAGTTATGGAAAACTGTAATTTTACCGGTACGTATTGTCGTTCCTGCCGGCCCCCGACCTTGTGGTGTATCCTCCCAAGTTGCATTCAACTGGTCAAGAAAGCACCCTTGGGCACCCCAACTTGTCACGGGACGGACTGTTTTATCAGGATCATTTTCTTTAAATGCAACCCACGCCATCCGGTGTCCCCCAACTTCAACACATACACGACACACCTCTTCCATAAGCTCCAACTCGTCATCGATGCGCGTCATCGCTTTCGTACATTCACTAAAGCTACGCAGTGATCGATTAACCTTTCGCAACGATTCCTGCGAGTCAGCAATGGCAACATCCCAATAACGCAACAGCCAATAGAGCATCCCTGTTGAGAGCGCAAGAAAAAACCAGATTCCCGGACCCACAGGCTGATCCGCCAATTCGGGACGGTTTAGGAGAGCTGAGAATAATTTATTGGAGACAAGAGCCCATCCCCCGCCGACAATAAAATAGCCAAGAGCAATCGTCAGGCAAGTATATTTTTCGGTCAGTAACTTTTTAGACATCTTAACCTTCGTAAGAGTTAGCAAATAGACAGCTTATGTGCATATGCACTAAACGCTGTTATTCAGACAATGTCAATATTTTTACCATCTTTGATGTTAACTTGTTACTAAGAAAAGTAGAAACTCCCTATAATTACTGTACAAACAAAAAAAGCACCCACAAGGGGTGCTTTTAAAACAAAACGAAGTCGGTACTATTTAATTACCGACCTTCACTTGCAACTCTGATACGAATGAGGGCTCTTTGCAGTGCGGCCTCCATAATCATGTATTTTTTATCTTCTGGCGGCAGCGTTTTAAGAGCTTCCTCTGCACGTCCAAGTGCAGCTTTAGCACGTGCTAAGTCAATTTCATCCGCTCTTTCTGCGGTATCAACCAGAACCGTCACGGTATTTTCCTCAACCTCGAGGTAACCCCAGTTGACTGCGACGTGAAACGATTCATTTCCATTTTTATAGGTCAACTCACCAACCTTCAGTGTTGTCAGAAGGGGCGTGTGATCAGGGAGAATACCGAGTTCCCCGATAAATCCAGGAGCAGTGATTTCGTCAACTTCCTCCGAAAGAACCTGCTTATACGGGGTGACCATCTCAAGTTTTAACTTATCAGCCATTCGACTGTCCTTTACGTTTTAATCGAGTCTTGCAGACTAATTAAGCAGCCATTTCCTTGGCTTTTTCTACCGCTTCTTCAATGGTACCGACCAGATAGAACGCCTGCTCTGGCAGATCATCATGCTTACCGTCGAGGATTTCTTGGAAACCCTTGATGGTATCTTTCAACTCAACATATTTACCCGGTGCTCCGGTGAAGACCTCAGCAACGTGGAATGGCTGTGAGAGGAAACGCTGGATCTTACGCGCACGGGCAACAACCAGTTTGTCTTCTTCAGACAACTCGTCCATACCGAGAATTGCAATAATATCCTGAAGGTCTTTGTAACGCTGCAGAACAAACTGAACATCACGGGCAACCTTGTAGTGAATGTCACCGATAACCTGCGGATCAAGAATCCGGCTGGTTGAGTCAAGTGGGTCAACAGCAGGGTAGATACCAAGCTCGGCAATTTGCCGTGACAGAACTGTTGTCGCATCCAAGTGAGCAAATGCGGTTGCAGGTGCAGGGTCAGTCAAGTCATCAGCAGGGACGTAGATCGCCTGAACCGAAGTGATCGAACCTTTATCGGTGGTAGTGATCCGTTCCTGCAGTTCGCCCATTTCAGTCGAGAGAGTCGGCTGATAACCAACAGCTGAAGGAATCCGGCCCAGAAGTGCCGAAACCTCAGAACCTGCCTGAGTAAAACGGAAGATATTATCAACAAACAACAGAACGTCCTGACCTTCTTCATCACGGAAGTATTCTGCAACTGTCAGTGCCGACAGAGCAACACGGGCACGTGCTCCTGGGGGCTCATTCATCTGACCATAGATAAGAGCAGCTTTGTCGAGAACGCCCGACTCTTTCATCTCTTCCCACAAGTCATTACCCTCACGAGTCCGCTCACCAACACCGGCGAAAACCGAGAAACCACCGTGCTGCTGGGCAACGTTGTTGATCAGCTCCATGATCAGAACGGTCTTGCCAACACCGGCACCACCGAACAGACCAATTTTACCACCCCGCGAATAAGGAGCGAGAAGGTCGACAACCTTGATTCCGGTCTCAAAAGACTCAACGTTGGTTGACTGACTGACAAAGTCAGGAGCAGGACGGTGAATCGGCCATGCTTTTTCAGTCTCAACCGGACCAGCTTCGTCAACCGGCTGACCGATGACGTTCATGATCCGCCCAAGAGTCTTAGGACCGACAGGCATCAGAATCTGATCGCCGGTATCGAGAACTTCCTGACCACGAACCAGACCGTCGGTCGAATCCATAGCGATGGTACGAACAGTATTTTCACCCAGGTGCTGTGCAACCTCGCAGACCAGGTTCCATTCACCTTCTCCAAGTGAGGGGTTGGTGATTTTAACTGCGTAGAAAATTTCTGGCAACTTGCCCGGTTCAAATTCCACGTCGACGACGGGACCGATAACCTGTGTGATTTTACCCTTGTTCATAACGCAACCTTTCCTTCTTAGCCCAACGGGATAAGCGCTTGTATGTCTGAAATCTTGTTATTATTTTATAGACTCTGCACCGGAAATAATTTCCATCAGTTCTTTTGTAATTGCTGCCTGACGTGCACGGTTGTACTGCAGAGTCAGCTTGCCGATCATTTCAGCCGCGTTTCGGCTGGCGCTATCCATCGACGACATTCTTGCTCCCTGCTCCGAAGCATTCGATTCGAGCAGTGCGCGGAAAATCTGAACTTCAACCATTTTCGGCAGAAGCTGAGAGAGGACATCGCCGCGATCCGGCTCATAAAGATAGTCGACACTGTTCTCTTTAATTGTCTCAGTTTCCTGCGGTTCGATTGGCAGAACTCTTTCAACAGTGACGTTCTGAACAATGGCACTCTGGAAAGCATTGTAGATGACATAGACAGCGTCGTATTTCTCTTCGCTGTAATCATTGACAATTTCCTGACCAATTAACTGTGCTGTTTTATATGTCGCATCCGATGTGATGTTCTCGTGAACCTTGACAATTTTGTCACCAACACGGTTCTTGAGGAAATCACGACCTTTACGACCGATAATCATCAGATCTATATCGTCAAAACCGTGCTCATTGTTACGGATCATCCGCTCGGCCTCTTTCGAGACGTTTGCATTGAAACCACCGCAAAGACCCCGGTCAGCAGTCATCAGTACGATGAGTGCCCGCCCGGTTCCACGTTGACTGAGCAACGCATGACCATCGGCCTCTTCACGTTGAGCCAGATTTGACATCACCGCATGCAGCTTTTCTGCGTAAGGGCGGGCAGCAACAGCAGCCTCCTGAGCCCGGCGCAGCTTTGCCGCAGCAACCATTTTCATGGCCTTGGTGATCTGTTCGGTATTTTTAACCGAACTAATCCGTTTTTTTATGTCTTTCAGACTTGGCATGTTTCCAAACCTTTATCGAATCAGGCTACAAACTGACCTTTGAATTCTTCGAGAGCAGACTTGATGCGAGCGTCAAGATCGTCATCAATTGCATTTTTCTCGCTCAGGTCCTTAATAACATCGGAGTGCTGAGCTTCCATGAAGGAGAGCATTTCCTCTTCATATCTGGAAACTGCAGTCGTCGGATAGTCATCAACATAGCCGTTGTTGGCGGCATAAATTGCCAAAACCTGAATAGCAATCGGCAACGGCTTGTATTGTCCCTGCTTAAGGATCTCAACCAGACGCGCACCCCGGTTCAACTGAGCCTGCGTCGCAGCATCAAGGTCGGAACCAAACTGGGCAAACGCGGCCATTTCACGATACTGAGCAAGAGCCAGACGTAAGGTCCCGGCAACCTGCTTCATCGCTTTCACCTGAGCGGAACCACCAACCCGTGAAACCGACAGACCAACGTTGATAGCCGGACGGACACCCGAGTAGAAGAGGTCGGTCTCAAGGAAGATCTGACCATCGGTAATCGAGATAACGTTGGTCGGGATGTACGCCGAAACATCACCCGCCTGAGTCTCGATGATCGGCAGTGCTGTCAGGGAACCTGCACCTTCAGCATCACTCAGCTTTGCTGCACGCTCGAGCAACCGGCTGTGGATGTAGAAAACGTCGCCAGGGAATGCTTCACGACCTGGTGGACGCCGCAGCAACAGTGAAAGCTGACGATAAGCAACTGACTGTTTTGAGAGGTCATCATAAATGATCAGGGCGTGCTTGCCGTTATCACGGAAGAACTCACCCATGGTAACACCGGTGTACGGTGCGATAAACTGCAGCGGAGCCGGATCAGATGCGGTTGCAGCAACAACAATGGTGTAATCCATTGCGCCGTGCTGACGCAGCTTCTCAACAACCTGTGCAACAGTCGAACGTTTCTGACCGATAGCAACATAGAGACAGGTAACGCCGCTACCCTTCTGGTTGATGATGGTGTCAATTGCGACAGCTGTTTTACCAGTCTGACGGTCACCGATGATCAACTCCCGCTGACCACGACCAATCGGAACCATTGCATCGATTGCTTTGAGACCGGTCTGCATTGGCTCATGAACCGACTTCCGGGCAACGATACCAGGAGCTTTAATTTCAACCTGACTATAGGTATCAGTCTTGATATCACCTTTACCATCAATCGGGATACCGATGCCGTTGACAACGCGGCCAATCAGCGCCTCACCAACCGGAACCTGAACGATCTGCTCAGTCCGTTTGACAAGGTCACCTTCTTTGATATGTTCGGAGTCACCAAGGATCGCGGCACCGACATTATCTTCCTCAAGGTTAAGAACCATTCCCATGGTTCCACCGGGGAATTCCAGCAGCTCGCCGGACATCGCCTTGTCAAGACCATGAATCCGGGCGATACCGTCACCGACCGAAATAATGGTACCGGTTTCACTGACTTCTACTTCGCGACCGAAGTCTTCGATCTGCTTCTTGATAATCGCGCTGATTTCTTCTGCTCTGATTTCCATAGTATTTTGTTACCCCTTTGCTAAGGTATCTGCAATCCGTTTCAGCTGGGTTTTCACACTGCCATCAAATAATTTACCGCCTATTTCGGCCTGCAGACCACCGATCAGCGATTCATCTGTCTCAATATTTAAAACAACGTGCTTACCGGTCTGTTTTTCAAGACCACTCTTGATCTCTTCAGCACGTTTTTTTGTTAATTTATTTGCTGCTGTAACCTTTGCCCGGACAACACCCGAAAGCTCGTCGGCAAACTTACGATAGTTGACATCGATCTGGGGAAGATACGTAATCCGGCCTTTTTGCAGCAGCAGATCAAGAAACTTGCCCATCCCCGTGCTCAACTGCATCTGTTCAATGATGTCGTGCATCATTGCCGTCTTCTTTTCCAATGGAAAAGTCGGGCTATCCAGAAGCAGCCGCAACAGATCTTCGCGCTTCAGAACAGCGGCGATGCCAGCCAGTTCGTCAGCATATTGTTCAACCTGCTTCTCTTCGGAAGCAATGTTCAACAATGCTTTAGCGTATCTTATAGAAATCGCACTGTTACTCAATGTAACTCTCCCACCTTCTGCATATACTCGTCGATCAGACGGGCATCATCATCTTTGGTGAAGTTCTTTTTCAAGAGGTCTTCAGCCAGACCAACAGCCAACTGAACCGCCTCACGCTGCAACTCAACACGTGCTTTTGCAACTTCAAGCTCTGCAGCTTTTTCGGCATCCTGTTCAATCTTAATTGCCATCGTTTTGGCATTTTCTATGATTTTCTGCTTCTCAAGCTCACCCTCACGACGGATGGCGTCTCCGATCTCGGCAATCTCATCGGTTGCCTGGGCCAGCTTACGATCATACTCAGCAAATTTAGCTTCGGCTTCGGCTTTAATTTTTTCTGCTTCAGCGAGACTTTTTTCAATCTCTTCGCGCCGCCCCGACAACCCTTTTTTTAGCGGCTTTCTCAGGAAATAGACAAGAATAGCAACAACAATAGCGAAGTTGAGAACCCGATAGAGGAAATCTTTCATCAGGATACCGCTATCGACATGGTGCTCAGCACCACCCGACGCTAAAGCGACCCCGCAGAGTACCAATACCAGCAGCAGCGATAAAACAATTGCTCTGACTTTACTGTGCATATCTGTTAAACCTTCCCTATTAAGCCAATTCACGGCCAAGAATCTTCGTTGCAATTTGCCCTGCCAGCGACTTGGCCTCTTTCTGCAATGTTTGACTTGCGTCAGCAGCTTCGGCAGCAACCTGTTCTTTGATCGACAGGAGCCGTGCTGATGCTTTTTCGTGAGCTTCGGCAAGCATACTTGCCTCTTCTTCACTTGCAGCTTTTTTCAATTTGGCACGCTCAGCGTTAGCCAAAGCCTTCGCATCACTTAATTGCTGCTGATACTGCGCCATTTTCTCATCAATATCGGCTTGAAGATCTTTTGCCCGGGCATAGGAACCCTCAATCTTTTCACGCCGCTCCGCTATAATTTTAGCCAGCGGTTTGTAGAGCAATTTATTCAGAACAATCAGAAGAATAATGAAGTTCACAAACTGCAGACCAAGGGTCCAGTCAACGCTTATCACCTAGCTTACCTCATATATACGGGATAGTGTTTCCGGTATACTGTATACAGACACCGAGATTATAAAAGCTTATAAAAAAAGGGGTTTTTTGTTAAGGCACGCATAGCTATCATACCTTCCGCGCCGATGTCAAGCATCTAGTTGCCTTCTCTCAGACGATCTTCAACTATTTGGATTGTTCGCAACACTTTTCACTTCTCGGCACAGCGCATACAATAAGTGCTATTTTTTCTTTTTGCCACTCTCTTTCGGGTCTTCCTTCACGAGACTACCTGGCATCCGAATTTCACCATTGAAAATGACTTTGTCATCAATCTTCAGCGACGGTGTTTCTATTATTCCTTCAACCTGAGCAGGAGCCCGCAATTCAACGCTCGTTGTTGCGACAATATCGCCCTTAAAACGACCACTAAGGACAATTGCTCCGACATGGATGTTTCCTTCGATCTGGGCTGTTTCCCCAACAACCAGGGTATCACTGGAGTTTATTTCACCAGAGAAGATCCCATCGAGCCGAACCATCTCATCAAAGCTGAGCTTACCCTCAAATTTACTTCCCGGTCCAAGGAACGCTTTAATATCAGCCTTGTCAATTGCTACCGGTTTTTTCATGGCCTTCTCCTGTTTTTTATTTCCAAACATGTTTCACCACTTTCCATTTGATCGCAATCAGCTCTCTAGCAATACAATAAGCCTATTCAGCTCATCCCGACTGTTGTAAGTGATCTCTATTCGCCCGCTTTCTCCCTTATCAATCAATTTTACCTGAGTTCCAAGACTTTGGCGTAGATTATCTTCGACCGCGACAATATTGGGATCACGCGGCTTTTCTTTTGCCTGATTGGGTGCCTTTCCCCCGAACAGACTTTTTATTTTCTTAATTAATTTCTCAGTTTCACGGACCGAAAGTTTCTTTCTTATAACTTCTTTACTTGCCTCAATAATATCTTCTTCCTGCTCAAGTGCAAGCAGTGCCCGCGCATGCCCCATGCTCAATCGGCTCTCGGCCAAATCATCTTTTACCGGATCCGGAAGCCTGAGTAAGCGCAAAGCATTGGTAACAGTCGAGCGATCTTTGCCCACCCGCTTTGCCACCTCCTCCTGGAGAAGATCGAAGCTATCCATCAGATAACGGTATGCTCCGGCCTCTTCGAGTGGATTCAGATCTTCACGCTGGATATTTTCGATCAGTGCAATTTCGAGAGCCCAGTCCTCCGAGACATCCTGAATAACGACCGGCAGTCGATCGAGTCCAGCCTTCTGTGCTGCACGCCACCGCCGCTCACCGGCGATAATCTGGTAATGATCTCCCTGACGTCTGACGACCAGTGGCTGAATGACCCCTTTTTCTTTAATTGATGCAACGAGTTCAGCCATCTTGGCATCATTAAATGTCTTTCTCGGCTGCTGACTATGTGGCTTCAGCTCTTCTATCGGGCAGGAAAAATACTTTTTTCCACCCTCTTGTGCTGCTGAACTTAATAGTGCTCCAATCCCCTTACCTAACGCTGGACGCTTCTTAGCCACATGCCCCTCCTGCTACAACTTCCTGTGCTAAATTCATGTATGCCTGTGCTCCCCTTGATCCGATGTCATACATCAAAACAGGTTGACCATGACTTGGGGCCTCTGAGAGGCGAACATTTCTTGGTATGACAGTGTTGAATACTTTATCCCCAAAATGGTCACGTATTTCATCACTGACCTGATGGCAGAGGTTATTTCGCCCATCAAACATCGTCAAAAGAATCCCATTAATATCAAGAGCGGGATTTAGTTCCTGCTGCACTAAGCGAATTGTCTGCATCAACTGACCCAAGCCCTCCATAGCATAGAATTCACATTGCAATGGCACCAGCACTGAATTTGCCGCCGACAGCGCATTGACAGTTAACAAGCTCAACGATGGAGGACAGTCAATAATAACAAACTGATAATCATCAACCATTGTAGCAATAGCTTTTTTCAACTGTTTTTCGCGCTCATCTTTTTCCAGAAGCTCAATTTCAGCACCAATCAAATCGGTATTCGACGGCAGGACATCAAGATACTCCAGATCGGTCTTCCGCAATACACTGCAAGCATCTTCCTCGCCCAGCAAAACATTGTAAATAGTTGATATTACTTCTGTTTTATCAACACCAATACCACTACAAGCATTAGCCTGCGGGTCCATGTCAATGAGTAATGTCTTTTTTTCAGCTGCGGCCAGAGAAGCTGCCAGATTGACGGCGGTCGTAGTTTTTCCGACACCGCCCTTCTGATTGGCTATGGCGATAATTTTTGCCATCAAAAAAATCTCCCCTACTAAGAACGGATAACCGGTGATGATAAATGAAAAATCACCGCAGATTCAGGTATCAACATGCAGAACGCGGAGAATAACACAGAATAGTGCCAAATTCAGCCTATTTGTCGAGTGAATTACTTCTTGTGGGCAATAATAATATGCCGCTCTGCATTCGAGAACGGAAGTTGATACCTCTGGACATCTATCCGTGTGAGCCCACACTTACTGAGATATGGCTCCACCCCCCTGATTTCTTCTGCACATTCAGGACCTTTCATGGCGACGATCCTTCCACCCGAGATCACCCAGGGTGAAACCAGATCAAATATTGTCTCTAACGACGAGAATGCCCGCGTCACCGCCACATCGAAAAAAACAGGATTACCACCCATTGTTCCCAGATATTCAACCCGTGTATGCTTCGCCTCAAAATTATTAAGACTCAGCATCCTCTTGATATGTTTTTGAAAATTAATTTTTTTTCCAACACTATCGACTGACGTCACAGTAATACTACTATCCGCAATCGCAAGCGGTATTCCAGGAAGACCACCACCGGAGCCAACATCAAGAACAGAAGCACCTCCACCAATGAGATATAAAATAGAGAGTGAATCGAGCAGATGCTTTTCTACCGCCTCATCCCTATTCCGCACTGACGTTAGATTTATTTGTTTATTCCAGCGTAGTAACTCGTCCATAAATCGTAGTTGCTTTTCAATCGCCGTATCACCGAGCTCGCAGTTCATCGCCTCCAGTCCCTGCAGAAAAACTTTTTTCATCTTATTTTTTCCGTAGATAGACTTGAATTATTGCTATAGCTGCCGGCGTAACACCCTGTATCCTCCCAGCCTGTCCCAGACTACGTGGTTTGATTTTATTTAATTTTTCACGAACTTCTGCTGATAGATTTGGGATCGATTCATAGTCGATATCGTTCGACAGTTCAATATCCTCCTGCAGACGAAAACGCTCTACCTGCTCAATCTGCCGATCAATATACCCCTGATACTTAATTGCTATCTCAATCTGCTCAAGTGCGGCATCAGAATAACGCTCAAACTCTGGGAAAAATTCTTTCAACTTTTCAATAGTGATTGCTGGTCTTCGTAGCAATTGCTCCAGAGTCGATCCACTCTTCATATCACCCAGATCGAGACCATCAACAATGCATTGATCGGCGGACGTAACCTGTTTCTCGCGCAATTCTGCTGCGACGCTGTCGACCTGCTGCTGCTTTTCCTGGAACTTCTTCCAGCGGTCATCCTTCACCAGACCAATCTCGCGACCAATCTCGGTCAGACGCTGATCAGCATTATCTTCCCGCAGCAGTAAGCGATATTCAGATCTCGATGTGAACATCCGGTAGGGATCAGTTGTCGGTTGAGTAATCAAATCATCAACCATCACACCAAGGTAACCCTGATCCCGCCCAATAATTAGGGGGGCCTTGTTCTGGCACTGTCGAGCTGCGTTGATTCCTGCTAGCAACCCCTGCCCCGCTGCCTCCTCATACCCTGAGGTACCATTGATTTGTCCAGCGTGAAATAACCCCCCAACTACGCGGGTTTCAAGGCTTGCCTTCAACTGCATCGGTTCGACAAAATCATATTCAATTGCATATCCAGGTCGCATCAATTCG
>JAMOPE010000170.1 GCA_027064785.1 Geobacteraceae bacterium | reverse complement strand
AGATCAAGGCTGATCTCAACAGCGTTTGCGTTTAACGGATCATTTTCACGATTAAACGAAATCAGCACAACGGACTGGTCGTTTTCGGCAACCTCATCACACAAATTTTTCAATGCAGCAGATGAGGATCCATCATTCAACAGCAGAACGAGATGTTCCTGAGCATTCAACGCACGATAGTGACGAACCAGATAATGATCAAACTGGCCGTCAGACAACATCCGGCCGGTTAAAACGGCATCACTGCCAAGGCAGATGGCAGGCAGAACCGGTCGATCAAAATCTAAGTGAAAGGAAAAATGGCTGGCCAACTGCTGTGCAACTGGCTGCAAAATCCCATTCCCCGCAATCAACAGTTGCCCCCCCTCAGCAAACAGAGCAGCAATTCGTTTTGCCAGTTGCGTCAACTCGCGATCTTGCTCGCGACAAAATTTATTCAGCAGTTCTGTCGAACGGCGACATGCTGCAGCTATTCTCTGATCCATTTTCTCTCCACCCCAGAAATCATTGACTTTCGAGCTCCGCATGATATGGAGCTGTCACCGGACTGTCAAGGCATCAGGGTCAACCGATTACAACTTGATTTTCCCGTAATTTTCTATATATTGAACTCGACTAACTACGGACACAAATAAAAATTACCATCAAAAATAAAAAAGGAGAAACCTCATGGCTAGCGATAAAGTTTTTGAATTTACCGATGCTCAATTTGATGCCGATGTTTTAAAATCTGACACTCCCGTTCTGGTCGATTTCTGGGCAACCTGGTGTGCGCCATGTAAAGCAATCGCACCCGTCCTTGACCAGATTGCTGAAGAGTATGACGGCAAAGTCAAAATCGGCAAAGTCAATGTTGACGAGAACCCGGCAACTCCCGGTCAGTATGGTGTACGTGGTATCCCAACGATGATCCTGTTCAAAGATGGTCAGGTTGTTGATCAGCTTGTTGGTGCCGTTCCAAAGCAGCAGATTGCAGCGCTGCTGGAAAAAGCACTGTAAAAAACCTTAAAACAATAAGTTATAGATAATAAAGCAGGCTCCTTCCGGGGCCTGCTTTATTATCTATTCACCAATTGTATTCAACTGACTGATAATTTCCTGTTCCAAGCTTCTCGGTAAATTCTGTCCGCTTATCTCATCAAGAAGTTTCTGCTTAGCCTCCTGAACCTGTGAAATCTGTTCATCAGCTCGACGAATAGCATCTCTGGAACCGGCATACTTCCAGCGCCGGGTGGCACTATTTCTATCCTCAACAGCCTGTTGATACTGGGCAGCCAGTTGCTGTGCCTGGCGCAAGAGCCCTTCTCTTAACGCCTGTTTCTCTTTAAGATCCTGATCAGCATCTCGTACTGCCTGATCAAATTCCGGGCCCGACCCCTGAGGAGTATCCTGTGAAGGAACAATATTGAGATTATCAGATTTTCTGGACTCAACCACCTGGGTTCGTCCCTGGCACTCTGCAGGCAGCGTCTGAATATTGTCGGTCATATACAGCTTGCCGCGTTTATCCCGGCAGGAATAGATCTCCGCCTGAACGGTTGTCCACGAAAAAATCGTTACGACAAGTAAAAGTAGCACTGTTTTCATCGTTATCTCCTCTATCTTGGGATCAGAAACCAGTTCATTTAAAAAATCAAAAGGTCTTATGACTATCAAGCAAAAGAGTCACCGGCCCATCGTTGACAAGCTCAACAGCCATATCTGCCTGAAATTTTCCGGTCTGGACCTCAAGTCCACGTCGCTGGAGCTCTTCAACAAAAAAACGACAAAGAGGCTCTGCCTGTTCTGGAGGAGCGGCAGCAGAAAAACCCGGCCGCCGACCTTTTCGACAATCCGCCAGTAAAGTAAACTGAGACACAACCAACACTTTACCATTACAATCAAGAATTGAAAGATTCATTTTTCCGGAGGTGTCTTCAAATATTCTTAAATCAGCGGTCTTATTCGCCAGATATGTCGCGGCATTTTCATCATCACCATTCTCTACCCCCAGCAGAACAAGGAGTCCGGTATCGATAGCGGCTATCGATTTATTGTCGGCAACAACACCCGCTCGAGTCACCCGCTGAATCACTGCCCGCATATCAGTTAAACTCCATCCACGTATCGATGACTGTTCCAATGTCAGCCGGCCGAGCTAAATACACATCGACATAATCGGGCTTAGGCTGACCAGATTGTTCTCTCCCAATCAGAATCGTTTTCATCCCAAAGCGCTTTGCCATTTCCAAATTCTGGGGCTGATCTTCCACCATAATACACTGTTCACCAGGCAAATCTAAACGTTCCAGAACCTGTCGATAAGGATCAGGATGGGGTTTCGGCTGATAATCAGCAATCCGGATATCAAAAACACCGGAAAACAGGCCATCCAGTCCTAATGCGGTCACAACCCGGTCGACATGACAGCGCGATCCATTGGTAAAAACGTAGCTGGGAATCAGTAACTCTTTCAGAGCCTGACATAAATCATCATCGGCGGAAACCCGGCTACCAACATCGACAGCATGAACATAATCAAGATAATCCTCGGGATCAACGGCGTGATGACGCACCAGTCCCTGCAATGTTGCCCCGTAATCTTTCCAGTAGCGGCGACGCAATTTATCAACGTTCTCAGGTTCAATAGCAACAATCTCCTCCATATACCGGTTAATCCGAACATCAATCAGAGAGAATAGATCGCACTCAGCCGGATAGAGGGTATTATCCAGATCAAATAGAACCGCGTTCATCGCGGCAACCTGTTATTTAGGATCATAATCGCCACTGAATACCTCGACCGCCGGGCCGG
>JAMOPE010000169.1 GCA_027064785.1 Geobacteraceae bacterium | reverse complement strand
GAGGGGAGGAAGCGTGGTGATAAGCTGGTCCTTTCAATCTTTGTCAATCCGACTCAGTTCGGGCAGGGTGAGGATTTTGAAGATTATCCCCGTGACCTGAAACAGGACAGTCTGTTGGCGGAGCAGGCTGATGTTGATGTCATTTTTGCTCCCGAAGCAAAAGGGATGTATCCCTCCGGCTATGCCACATATATTGATGTCGAGGGGATTACTGATACCTTATGTGGTGCCAGCCGACCCGGCCATTTTCGCGGTGTCTGTACCGTTGTGACGAAACTTCTCAATATTGTTCAACCCCATAATGCCGTCTTTGGCAATAAAGACTTTCAGCAGCTGGCAGTGATTCGACGGATGACTCTCGATCTAAACCTGCCGGTCGAAATTATCGGTATGCCGATATTCCGCGAAGCAGACGGTTTAGCGATGAGCTCTAGAAATGTCTACCTGAACAGCGATCAACGACATCAGGCACTGGTGCTGTCACAGTCGCTACAACGGGCACGTGAAATGGCGGCTGCCGGTCAAACGGAATGTGCTGCAATTATCAACCAGTTAAGCGAGACGATCGAGCAGCAGCCCGATGCCCGGGTTGACTACATCCAGATTTGTCACCAGTTGTCTCTCGAAGATCAGGTGAAGGTTGATGCCGACTCAGTTTTGTTGTTGGCCGTCTTTGTTGGTCAGACACGACTGATTGATAATGGTTTTCTGCTGGCATAATTATGACTGAGACGGCTTTAGCAAATCTGGAAAATCTCTACCGGATCTTCACCGTTCCCGAGGCACCTGATTCAACCCTCGGAGCTGTCGATCATGCTATCGGAGATAATGTCGCCGATTTTCTCCAGAAGCATATTGTCGCACTTGAGCGCAGTCTTGAAGATATCGAAAAAGATTTTGCTGCGGCAAAAATCCCTGAAGAACCTTCCTTTGTTTCGACCTATGCTGAATTTGTCAAAGAAAAGCTGGTGGCTCAATCGGTTCATACCGCTGCCCCCGGTTTTGTCGGGCACATGACTTCGGCGTTGCCGTATTTTATGCTGCCTTTGTCGCGGATTATGACGGCATTGAATCAGAATCTGGTCAAAGTTGAGACATCAAAAGCTTTTACCCCAATGGAGCGCCAGGTTCTGGCAATGCTCCATCACCTGATTTATCGCTGTGACAATACCTTTTATGAGAAATGGATTCACGATAGTCAGCACGCATTGGGGGCTTTCTGCTCCGGGGGAACAATTGCCAATGTGACAGCACTGTGGGTTGCCAGAAATCGTCTCTGTGGCCCGGATGGTGAATTTGCCGGAATTGCCAAAGAGGGCTATTTCAAAGCACTGAAGTATTTGAATTGTGAAGGTCTGGCAATTCTAGTGTCGCGTCGGGGACATTATTCCTTGGGGAAAGCGGTCGATCTTCTGGGTATCGGGCGTGACAATCTGATCCTTGTTGATACTGACGATAACAGCCGTATTGATATGCAGGCATTACGTCGGGAATACAAAAAAATGGTGGAACGGAATATTCGTCCCCTCGCTGTGATCGGAATTGCCGGGACAACAGAAACCGGACACATTGACCCCCTCGAGGATCTTGCCGATTTTGCTACAGAGATAGGCTGCCATTTTCATGCTGATGCGGCGTGGGGTGGCCCAACATTATTCTCAGAAACTCATCGTCCCTTGTTGAAGGGGATTGAAAGAGCCGACTCGGTGACGATTGATGCCCACAAACAGCTCTATGTCCCGATGGGGGCTGGGATGGTTTTATTTAAAGATCCTCACGCTCTGACGGCAATTGAACATCACGCAAACTATATCCTGCGTCATGGGTCAAAAGATCTTGGTAGCCATACCTTGGAGGGCTCCCGCCCCGGTAAAGCGATGCTGGTTCATGCTGGATTGTCAATTATCGGTCGCAAAGGATACGAATTGCTGATTGATCTGGGGATTGAGAAGGCGCGTCGCTTTGCTGAACTCATCGTTGAACATAAAAATTTTGAACTGATCACTGCCCCGGAGTTAAATATCCTGACCTACCGTTTTAATCCTGCCTGGTTGCAGGAAAAAATGGATCAGCTTTCACCGCAACAACTTAAACAGGTCAACCAATGCCTCGACCTGATTACGCAGGAAGTCCAGAAGCGCCAGCGTGAAGCGGGGAAAACTTTCGTATCGCGAACTCGATTGCGGTCGGCACGCTATCCCGGTTGCCAGATCTCGGTGTTTCGTTCGGTTCTGGCAAACCCATTGACCACCGAAGAGATTTTATCTGCAGTTCTTGAGGAACAATGTGGTATTGTCAAACAATCTGAAGTCCAGAGTCTGGTTAATGAAATGAGAACGATTGTCGGTTGATGACCAGTTACGGGAAACTGTTTTGAGTTGTATCTACACCGCAAAATATTTGGTTTCTGCCAACGCTCCCCCTGTTGAGGGTGGGGCGTTCGTTGTTCATGGTTCGCAGATTGTTGCTGTCGGGTCGTTGATAGAAATGCAGCAGTCTCATCCGGGTGTTGATGTCGTTGATTTTGGGGATGCGATTATTTCACCGCTGCTGGTGAATGCCCATACCCACCTGGAATTGACCGATTATCCCGACTGGAACCGGCGGGTGACTGGCGATGGCGAGGAACCACAGATTTTTATCGACTGGATTCTTCATCTTATCGGGATCAAAAGAACTCTACAGGAAGGCGATTATCGTCTTTCACTCCAGCATGGAATTGAGCAGTCATTAGCAGCAGGAACAGGTGCTGTCGGTGATATTTTGTCACAACTTGACCTGCGCGATCTTTATGCT
>JAMOPE010000168.1 GCA_027064785.1 Geobacteraceae bacterium | reverse complement strand
CAATCCCCGGAAAGGGAAACTTTCAACCCACTAACTCAACAGGGCTGATTCTCCAATTCCGACTGAGGCAAAACAAAGAAGCAAAGATTTCGAGAGAAGCTCTTGTAATTTCATTCAGCATCGCTTTTCATAAAAGTCTTATCTCTTCACAATGAAAACGCTATGGATACTTTCTAAGTTTCCTGATTTTTCAGATACATATCCAAACAAAAAAAACCGTCCTATCGGTACACACCGACACAGACGGTCATCAACTCACTAAATTTTCCCCTTGAAAAACTGCATCTCACCCCTCCAGATCAACACATGCTAACACCCTGATAACATAGGTCATTTCAATGAAGATGTAAAAACAAAATGATAAATTTCTACGTTTAATATGGACTGGATTTTATGATTTCTTTTTACTGTCCTTGTTCGCTTTCTGAACAATCTCTTTGAGCCATTTGATTTCATCGGGTTCGAAAAACTTTTGTAGCTCGGTTCCGTAGTTCAAAGCCCAATAGATATTTGATGAAGAAAGTTCAGCTATTGCGTGACCTTGCACTGGAAGATATTTTGCCTCTTTATTGGCCCAATCGGTCAGCTTTTGTTTGGTATCAAACAACATCAGGTAGGTTTTGCCGTTGGCTTCAACCAGCAGCGGCAACGCCCCTTCTTCATTTTTAGCGTTTTCTCCTTCATCGACGACCGGAATATAGAAAATTGAGTTCAGGAACAGATCGTAGAAAAGATGTTGTTTTTTTGGGTCTTCAAACCCAAGTTTAATAGCCTCATCAAGCTCTGTCATAATTTTCCTTTCGCTTTTATGAAATTAGAAAAAACGTATATAAAAAAGCCGACCCCGGATTTACCTGAGTCGGCTTTTTTATATAAATGGTCGGGATGAGAGGATTTGAACCTCCGGCCCCTTGACCCCCAGTCAAGTGCGCTACCAAACTGCGCCACATCCCGTTATTTATAACGCCGCGGATTATCTTGTATTCGCGTCGCCTTGTCAAGAAAATTGGCGGCTACTGCTTTCGCCGATCAATCACTCTGACAGCTTTTCCCTCGTGACGCTGGATACTGGCCGGTTCGACAAGTTTAACTTTAGCACTGACTCCTAACACCGTTGCTATCTGCTTTTCAGCCTGTACAACAAACTGGCGTTGCTGCTTCATTTCATCAAAGAAGATGTGTTCGTTCACTTCGACCTGAACTTCAAGTGAATCCATATTGTTTTCACGATCGACGATCAATTGATAGTGAGGCTCACATCCTTCAATCTGGAAAAGCACTTCTTCGATCTGAGTCGGGAAAACGTTGACACCTTTGATGATCAACATATCATCGCTTCGTCCACGGGTCTTTTCCATTCTCGCCAGAGTTCGGCCACATTCGCATGTTTCGTAGTGAATTCGGGTAATATCGCGAGTACGATAGCGGATCATTGGAAATGCCTGTTTGGTCAGGCTGGTCAGTACCAGTTCGCCAACAGAGCCCTGCGGCAGAACCTCACCTGTATCGGGATCGATAATTTCAGCAATGAAGTGATCTTCTGCGAGGTGCATCCCCTGTTTGTAACAACACTCTCCCGCGACTCCCGGCCCCATAATTTCTGACAGGCCATAGTTATCGGTTGCAATAATTCCAAGTCGTTGCTCCAATTCGACTCGCATCTGCTCACTCCACGGCTCGGCACCAAACAGCCCAACCCGCAACGCGAGTGATTTGGGGTCCATCCCCTGCCGTTCCATGCGATCTGCGAGAGTCAAACCATACGATGGTGTACAGACCAACGCTGAGGATCGATAGTCCTCCATAATCATGAGCTGTTTGTCGGTATTGCCACCGGAAATAGGGATAACCGACGCACCGATAGCTTCTGATCCATAATGGAGACCAAATGCCCCGGTAAAAAGACCATAACCAAAGGCAATATGGACAATATCTTCATCGGTGACTCCAGCTGCCGTCATAAAACGGGCAACTAATTCAGTCCAGGTTTTGATGTCCTGTTTAGTATAGCCGACAACGGTAGGCTTACCGGTTGTTCCTGAAGAAGAGTGAATTCTTACGACATCACGCATCGGAACTGCAAACATTCCATAGGGATAATTGACCCGTAAATCATCCTTCGTCGTAAAAGGCAGCTGGCTTAAATCATCAAGACTTTTTAGATCACTGGGCTGGAAACCGGACTCTTTAAATTTTGCCTGATAGCACGGGACATGCCCCGCAACCAGTGACAATGTCTGTTGTAATCGATTTAATTGCAGTTTATTAAGTTCTTCACGAGGAAGACACTCTGCTTCGCAGTTCCAGATATTATTTGGAAAGTCCATCGACTTAAAACCTTACTTGTCTCACTCGAATTTAGCTCAAACGGTCAAATTTGAGTGATTCTTTCACTTGGCAATATTGTCACGTTATTTTCTTTGAGTGCCGAAATAGCTTCATCGATATTATCAAAACGGAAGATAATGACGGCGTTATCACCGGAACGCTCCACAAACGCGTACATATACTCAACATTGACGTTGTGCTTATCGAGAATTTGCAAAATAGTGGTCAACCCACCGGGGCTGTCTGAAACTGCGACACCGATAACATGGGTGATACTGACAGTAAAGCGTTGTTCTTTCAGAACCTTCAATGCCTTGTCACTATCATCAACAATCAGCCGGAGAATCCCGAAATCGGACGTATCTGCCAGAGACAAAGCGCGGATATTAATTCCGTTTTCTCCCAGAATCCCGGTGATTTCTGCCAGCCGACCCGATTTATTCTCTATAAAAATCGAAATCTGTTCAACTTTCATCGTAACCTCCTCAGGATTCATTTTGACGGTTATCGATCACCCGTTTGGCTTTACCTTCACTCCGGGTAATGGTTTTTGGCTCTACAAGGCGAACCTTACATGTCACGCCAAGCAAATCTTTAATGTCTTTTTTGATGGTAGTTGATAATCCCTGCAAGATCTTGATTTTGTCAGAGAAACTCTGTTCATTGACCTCAACCTGAACCTCAAGAGTATCAAGATTGCCATCACGTTCAACAATAAGCTGATAATGGGGTTCAACACCTTCAACATTAAACAGAACAGCTTCGATCTGGCTTGGAAAGACGTTAACACCACGGATAATCAACATGTCATCGCTGCGACCGCTCAAACGCTCGATTCGGGCATGTGTCCGGCCGCAGATGCACGGTTCTTTGATCAGCCGGGTAATATCGCGGGTTCGATAGCGGATCAGTGGGATTCCTTCTTTGGTGATGGTGGTAATGACCAGTTCACCTTTTTCACCATCGGGTAACACTTCGCCTGTTTCGGGGTTGATAATTTCCGGGATAAAGTGATCTTCCCAGATATGCAGTCCATTTTGGGCTTCAACACATTCGATTCCGACACCCGGACCCATAATTTCTGATAAACCATAAATATCTATTGCCTTAATGTTGAGTTTTTCTTCAATTTCCTGGCGCATTTTTTCGCTCCAGGGTTCTCCTCCTAAAATTCCAACCTTCAACTTGAGCTTGCGAATATCGATCCCCTCTTCTGCCGCTACCTCAGCAAGGTAAAGGCTATATGACGGGGTACAGGTCAGAACCGACGAGCCGAAATCCTGCATAATCATCAACTGTTTTTTCGTATTTCCACCCGACATGGGAATAACCGACGCACCAACTCTTTCGGCACCGTAATGAGCCCCCAGGCCTCCGGTAAATAAACCGTAGCCATAGGCGTTATGGATAATGTCACCACGGTGGGTTCCGGCAGCGACAAAAGATCGTGCCATCAGCTCAGTCCAGTTGTCGATATCACGGCGACTATAACCGACCACCGTTGGTTTCCCGGTGGTTCCGGAGGATGCATGAATCCGGACGATCTGTTCTAACGGAACAGCGAACAAACCATAGGGGTAGCTGTCCCGCATGTCCTGCTTCAAAGTAAACGGTAGACGTTGTAGGTCATCAAGGCTTTTGATATCGGACGGCTTAATTCCCGCTTTATCAAAAGAATCCCGGTAGAAAGGGACCGTTGCATAAACCTTTTCAACCGTTTGCTGCAGTCGTTTCAGTTGCAGTGATTCCAACGCTTCACGGGGCAGTGTTTCAAAATCGTCATTCCAAATCATAATTATCTCCCGAAAATAAAGCTTACTAACACACCTGACAGCCTGATTCAAAAGCATTCAGATTAACATCAAGGAGTCGTGCAGGAATCATTTTTTCCAATGCTTCCAGCCACATTTCTTTTTTAAACTCAAGTTTATTGGACAGCGCACCAAGGAGAACAGTATTCACTGTCTTCGGGTTACCTGCCGCCAGTGCCAGTTCAAGACCATCAACAATCAGCGATTCAGGATACATTTCACAAATTTTTTCTGGCAGTTTTTCAGGATACGCCTGGACCCCGCGAGCAACTGAGGGAGGTGAAATTTGCCAGTTGTTCGCAATCACCCGACCGTTTTTGCGCATTAAGGGGAGATAGCGACACGCCTCAAGCAGTTCAAAGCTAAACAGGATGTCAACGTCACCTTCTGGGATAATCGATGAGAAGACCTTTTTGCCATAACGAACGTGTGAAACAACACTGCCGCCACGCTGCGACATCCCATGAATCTCGTTCTTCTTAACATCGAGACCCGCCATGAGAACAACCTCTGATAGAACTTCACTGGCAAGGAGAATCCCCTGCCCTCCGACACCTGCCAATAAAATATTTTTCACATCACTCATAATTTATTCACCACATTCCTGAAATGCATCAAAGCCGCAGGTTTGCTGACACACCTTGCAGCCGGTACAGATAATTTTATCGACAATTGCCTTTTTGTTTTCAACATCAAAGGTAATTGCCGGACACCCGATCTGCAGACAGGCACGACAACCGGTACACTTATCGTGATCAACAAACAGGGGCGGCCGTGGGTTCTGATTGTCACGGGGAACCAGCATACAGGGTTTGGTCGTAATGATGACAGAAACTTCAGGCCGGGCCATCTCCGCGCGGATCACCTTCCCCGTCATTTCCAGATCATAAGGATCAAGAATAGTGACATGCTTGACACCGACAGCTCGACAGAGTTGCTCCATATCGACCCGGGGAGCTTCCATCTCATTCAGTTGATAACCGGATGTCGGATTTTCCTGACGACCGGTCATTGCAGTAATCCGGTTATCCAGAATAATCAGTGTCGCTTTCGACTTGTTATAGACCATATCCATCAAACCGTTGACACCGGTATGAAGGAACGTCGAATCTCCGATGACAGCAACGACTTTACGTTGTTCTTCCTCAGAAAGAACCTTAGTCATCCCCGTTGCCATACCGACGCTGGCTCCCATACAGATACAGGTGTCCATTGCCGAAAGAGGCGGCATGAAACCCAATGTATAGCAACCAATATCACCGGTCACGAAGGCTTTTGCTTTTTTCAGCTCATAAAAGACCCCGCGGTGCGGGCAGCCGGGACACATGTTTGGTGGACGCGGAGGAAGCTCTTCAGACGTGTCCTCAGCGGGTGCCTCCTCACCAAACAGCTGAAATTTAATCCGACCCGGAGTCAGCTCACCGCAAATGGAAAGTTTATCCTTGCCGATCACTTCAATCCCCATGGCACGAACCTGCTCTTCAATAAAAGGATCAAGCTCTTCAATGACATAGAGTGTGTCGTATTTCGCTGCAAAATCACGGATCAGCTGTTTAGGCAGTGGATAAACCATTCCCAGTTTCAACACATCGGCGTCAGGAAGGGTTTCTTTGACATACTGATAGGAGACGCCGGAAGTGATAACACCAATCTTCCCATCCCCTTTTTCGATCGTATTGAAGGGTTGACTGCAACCCCATTCCTCAAGGTCAAGGGTCCGTTGCTCAACAATCAAATGGCGTTTACGTGCATTTCCCGGCAACATGACCAACTTGGCAGGATTTCTCTCCAACTTTGGCTGGGGAATCTCACTCGGACGCTTACCAAGAACAACTGCCGATTTTGAATGAGAAATTCGTGTGGTGCTTCGCAGCATGACCGGAGTATCAAACTTCTCGCTGATTTCAAAAGCAAGCTTGGTATATTCGAGAGCTTCCTGACTGTCAGCAGGCTCAAGCATTGGTACCTTGGCAAACTTTGCAAAGTTACGGTTGTCCTGTTCGTTCTGCGATGAATGGAGCTCCGGATCATCAGCAGTAACAAGAACCAAACCACCACGGACGCCGGTATATGCCAGAGTAAACAAAGGATCTGCTGCGACATTGACACCGACATGTTTCATTGTCACCAGTGCACGTGCCCCGCCAAAACAGGCTCCAATACCCACTTCAAGAGCAACCTTTTCATTGGGAGCCCAGGACGCATCGATCTCTTTATATTGAGTAATATTTTCAAGGATTTCGGTACTGGGTGTCCCGGGATAGGCGCAGGCAACCAGCGCACCGGCCTCATAGGTTCCACGAGCAATAGCCTCGTTACCGGAGAGTAGAACTTTCTTCATAATGACCCTTGTATTGCGTTATTTAAGGTAAATGTGACAGACGAAATAAGATTGAAGATAATAGGCAATCAACTAGGATCTGTCAATCTGCGTCGTGGCACAAAGCTTAAGAAAAGCTCCTTCAAGCAGTCCCGCATCAGCGACAATCAAACCGGATGCCTGTCGCTTACTAAGGATACTCAAAATAATTTCGAGGCCATGAAGGATAAGATCCCCACGGCCCTTTTCCATCCCCGCTAATTTCTCACGCTCAGACACTGATAATAGTTCAAGTTGTTGTTTAATACCCTCAAGACAACTTGTGGATAACTTGTGATTATTGATTTTAGAGGCATCGTAATCAACGAGACATAAATCAATAGCCGCCAGTGTTGTGACAGTTCCCGCGGTCCCGATGAATTGATAATCAAATTGATCAAGATTGAGCTCTTCCAGTCGCTTCAAAAAATCGTCGCTGATTTGAGAAATTGCTTCATGCCGAGCAGTTCGAGAAGAAAATTCTTCACATAATCGAACGACCCCAATCGGATAACTCTTCTGGAAGCAGATTTTTTTATCAATGGCACAGATAAATTCAGTACTCCCGCCACCGATATCAATAATGATTGCAGCATCAACAGCAGGCTCAATGACTGACAGGACCCCCTGTGCCGTCAAGTGAGCTTCTTCTTCGCCACTGATCACCTCTAGTTTAAAACTTGTTTGAGCATAGAGGTTGTCGAGAAACAGTTGTTGATTCGCAGCACGCCGCAAAGCTGCTGTCCCGATGACCCTGATAGTAGAGATTTTTTCTTTGACGAGAATATTACGAAAGGATCTTAATGTACTAAAAGCGCGTTCCATACTGGCTTCTGCCAGCTCTGACCGGGAAGTGAAATCGCCGGCCAGCCTGACAACGTCCCGTTCATAACGGTGTGATAAAAAAAACCCGTCACGACAGTTACCTATCATCATCCGGATGGTATTACTGCCAACGTCGATGACTGCTGCGCGCATTATTTCTCCCCGAGGACTGCCTCGGAAACATTGTAGGTGTGATCCCCAATTTTTTCATAGCTATGGAGAATATCGATAAAGATCAGTCCCGGTTGAACAGCACATTCTCCGGTGTGAAGACGATCAATATGGTTTTTCCGTAGGCTTTCTTCAAGACCATCAATGGTATCTTCGTATTCCATTGCCTTTGCACCGATTGTCTGATCTTCATGCTCTAAAGCATTAACGACGAACTGAAGGAATTCGTAAGCCTGTTCCGCGATACCGGCTACCTCATTTTCACCACTCTTGGAAAAACTGATTTTCGCTTCAAACTTGCGGATACCGAGATTCCAGATATTTTCACAGTGGTCACCTATCCGCTCAAGGTCATTGGCCATATTCATCAGTGAACCAAGCGTTTCAGATGTCTGGGTCGAAATCGATTTTTGTGAAAGTTTGACAAGAAAGTCGAGGATATCGCGTTGTAGAATATCAACCATTTCCTCTTTCTTCTCTAAAGCTCTTATCCGCTTAAAATCTCCATCGTCCAAGAACAGATTTGTCTCTTCAACCATTTCCAGTGCGATTTGCGCCATCCGCAAAGTTTCACGACGTGCCTGACCTATCGCGACAGGAGGAGTATTCAAAACGCGATCATCGATAAATTTCACCGTCAGATCATCCAGATCATCTTTACCACGAATGACTAGCGTTGAGATCTTTGCCAACACCCCGATAAACGGCAGGAAGATAATGGTATTAATGATATTAAATAACGTGTGAGTATTGGCAATGTGACGGGCAATGTAGGGTTTATCACCAATTTCTGCACCGAAACTGGCGGCCTGAGCCTGAGTCTGGACGACAAAATCAGCGTCTCCCGGCGTGATTGCGGATATAAATTTCATAAAAAGCGGCATCAGGATCAACATGTACATAACACCGAGGACGTTGAACAGAAAGTGGGAGAATGCAGTTCGCTTTGCCGCCAGATTTGTTCCTATCGCCGCAAGATTGGCGGTAATAGTCGTTCCGATATTCTCTCCCAGAATCAGAGCAACACTGGCCTCAAAAGAGATCAAACCTGAACTTGCCAAGGCCAGGGTAATACCGATTGTGGCACTGCTACTTTGGACAATAACGGTCAACAGCGCTCCGACGAGAACGCCCAATAGTTTGTAGTCACCGACCAGAAGAAAAAGTTGGCGGAAATCTTCACTTGATTTCAGCGGGTTGAAAGCATGCTTCATGGTTGTCAAACCAAAAAACAGCAGACCGAACCCAAGAATAATTTCACCGATGTAAGAATATTTTTTATTTGTACTGAAAAGTTTTAAACCGGCACCGATGCCGATAGCAGGAAGTGCAAATTTAGTAATTTTAAAAGCAATCAACTGAGCAGTGATTGTTGTGCCGATGTTAGCACCTAAAACAACGCCGATCGATTGAACTAGCGTCAACAGACCGGCATTTACAAAACCGACAACCATAACTGTCGTCGCACTCGACGACTGGATGATCGCCGTTACCGCGATCCCAACCAGCGCACCGATCACACGGTTACTGGTCAATGCCGCGAGAATTTTCCGCATTTTATCGCCGGCAATTTTCTGCAGACCTTCGGACATGATTTTCATGCCGAAGAGGAACATTCCCAAACCGCCTAACAGCCCGAATATCAATTGCTGACTTAATAGTGCAGACATGCGTTCTCCTGGGTCGTAAAGTGTGGAGGCATCCTAATACAAAATGATCGTTTTCACGCGCGGATACTATACTGTGATCGAACATTTCTCAACAAAAAAAGCCGACAAAAAGAATGCCGGCTTAACGAGCTGATTTATAACATTTTATTCAGACCCTAACGATTCAAACTGTAAATCAGCATCTTACGATAGTCACTTTTAGCCTGTCTGATTCGCTGGCTAAAAATACGGGCAATATTCAGCGTCAATTGCACTCCTAAACGCGGTTTTTCCCGTACCAGAGAATTAAAATCTTTTCTGGATAAGCTATACAATTTAGTTTTCTTTAGAACCCGGGCCGACGCGGCACGTTGACCACCGTCAATCACTGCCATCTCACCAAAGACATCCCCGCTGCTGAGTATTACCAGACTTTGTTCGTCAACCTCGGCCAGCATCTGGGAAATCTGAACGGTCCCATCACCAACCAAATAGAGGGACTCCCCGGACATATTTTCAACAAAAATCGTTTTCCCCTCGGCTACAAGATTAACCGCAAATACGGAACTAAGAAATTCGATCTCTTTTGCTGCCATCCCTTTGAAAAGCGGGCTGTCCTTGAGTTGTAGTAAATCAGATTGACTCACTTGATGATCCCTTTCGTGATCGATTTGTCAGACTGATCACTCATCATAACTGTTAACATAATTGAGATAGTTGTCTGCAGATTGCTGTAATCCGGCAATTTCCTGATCGGACAAATGACGCTTATACTTTGCTGGAGCACCGGCGAATAATGTTCCGGATGGAACATGTGTTCCCGGAGTGACCAACGCCCCTGCCGCAATCATAACATCATCTTCAATCTCTGCACCGTCCATAACAACGGCTCCCATCCCGATCAGGCAGCGGTTACCGATTTTACAGCCGTGCAATGTCACATTGTGACCAATTGTCACATCATTCCCAAGAAAGGTTGGATGGGTCTTGTTGGTGACATGGATGACGGTTCCATCCTGGATATTGGTACGATCACCTATGCGGATATAGTTTACATCCCCGCGAATCACAACCTGGAACCAGATGCTCGATTGGGCACCTATTTCAACGTCGCCGATGATTTCAGCCGAATCGACACAGAAGACATCCTCAGCCAGTTTAGGGGTGATTCCCCGATAGGTATGTAACATGCTAAATGACCTTTCAACAAAAAGACCCATCCACTGTTGTGAACGGGTCTTGATGGATTATGATTATCTGTGAATCAGCCGTCGACTCTTTCGCGCAGTTCTTTACCGACCTTGAAAAATGGAAGTTTTTTTTCTTTGACCTGTATGGTTTCACCGGTCTTAGGGTTACGCCCCAGATATGCTTTATAATCTTTCACCATAAAACTACCGAAGCCACGAATTTCAATTCGATCATTGTCAATTAAGGCCTGAGACATGGTATCAAAGATCAGATTAACAATCTGTTCCGATTTTTTATAGGTCAGGTTGTTCTTGATCGATAACGTTTCCACCAATTCAGACTTGTTCATAGGGCCCCCCTTACGGGTTTTCATTTGGTTTGCGTTGCCACGATTAACCACGACTATACAATATGTTCAGCTCATGTCAAGAAAGAGTCACATGAATATCAACCAGTTGCCAGCCTTTAACGTATTTTTTAAATAATTGTAAATGGTGACAACGTCCAGATCACCTTGGCATCATCATCACCGATATTTTCCCAGCGATGCGGCAAGTGAGATTTAAAGCAGAGGCTATCTCCCGCCTCAAGAATATAAACCTCATCGACAATCGTCATCTTTAAACGACCTTCCATCAGATAGATCAATTCATCACCGGGGTGGTACATATTGTTTGTACCGCTTTTCCCACCTTTTTGCACAGTGCAGAAAAAGGACATAAACTGGGGATCACGCAATCCCGAAGTAAACGATTCGGTGTGCATATTATATTCATCGTCGTAAACGGTTTTATCACGCTCTCCGGGACGAGTATGAACAATCTCGTGAGAGGTAGAAACATCCTCAACAAAATAGTTGATGCTCTTGTCAAATACAGTTGCTAAACGCATGAGAATTTCTACTGAGGGGATTGTTAACCCACGCTCGATCCGTGAGATCATATTAGACGAGACCTGTGATTTTTCTGCCAGTATCTGAATTGTTAGATCCTGTTTCAAGCGGATCTCTTTCAATTTTTTACCAACAATCTTTTTAACTTGCATTTGACCGGTTCCTTTCTGCTGAATCGATTCTGCAGGAATTAAATTTATTCAGGTTTTTAGCACCAATGATCAGACATTCGGTGGCGGGGAAACAATCCAGAGGATTTTAGCCTGTTGATTTTGTGTGTTTTTCCAACTGTGGGGCATGGCGGCTTTAAAACTGATCGAATCGCCCTTCTCAAGATGATACTCTTCACCTTCAATCAGAAAATCGAGAGTCCCCTCGAGAACCATTGCGAATTCTTCGCCGGTATGGACCATTCCACCTTCACCGCTATCGCAGTAAGGTTCAAGGGTGTCAACAAAGACCGAAAAACCGGGATCACGTAACCCCTGGGTCAAACTGGTGATCTGGTGCTTATCCTCAAAAAAGAAGATTGGCTCACCTTGTCCAGTCGGATTAAAAACAACGTTATTTCCCTTTTCGGCTTCTTCAACAAAATAGCTGAGGCTCAGACCAAGAGCGTCAGCTAATTTCATCAAAATTTCGACCGAAGGTATTGTTAATCCACGTTCTATCCGTGAGATCATGTTCGAAGAAACCCGCGACATTTCGGCAAGTTCCTGAATTGTTTTATCCCTCTTAAGACGCGATGTTTTTAGCTTGCGTCCGATCAATTTTTTAACCATTTTACAACACTCCACTGTAGTTTTAAAAACCCGTTTTACCACTGTATTTCGGGGCTGTCAATCTCATATGGGATAGTAAAAGCACCAAATGGTAACACACATAAGGTAAATAATGACTAAAAAACAGAGATTTAAACGGTAAAGTGAGGGTATAAATCAAATATTCACAAAAGAATCAGCATCAATCGTCTCTCTAATCTTGGTCAATAATTCCATTGCCTGAATCGGCTTATTCAATAGAATAATCCCCTCACGAACCAATCCCTGCTCATGCAGAGAATCAAACGTATAGCCGCTCATAAATATAACCGGAACAGCCGTCTTCTTTCTTATTTCCTGATAAAACTCAGGGCCCTTGATCCCCGGCATAACAACATCAGATAAGATCAGAGAGAAATGGTCCTTTGATTTATCCAGAATTTTCAGTGCTGATTCTGCACAATCACTGGCAATAACATGATAACCGACTGCACTTAAGATACTGTTAGTCGATTCGCGGACCAGCGGATCATCTTCGACCAGCAAAATTGTCTCATAGCCACCAGGCAGAGAAGTCGCTTCGGTCGCGGCAATACTGGTAACGCAGTGATCTGTTAGCGGGAGGTATATTTTGAAGGCTGCCCCCTGTCCCAACTCACTGTCGACAAGAATATAGCCCTTGTGTTGCTTAACAATTCCCCATGCCATCGCTAGACCCAGACCAGTTCCCTTACCGGTATCCTTTGTTGTAAAGAACGGATCAAAAATTTTCTGCTGAATTTCTTTCGGGATTCCTGATCCGCTGTCTGAAACAGTCATTAAGGCATAGAGCCCCGGCTCACCGTACCCATACATTTGACAAAAACTACGATCAATTTCAGTTTGTTGCGTTTTAATTGATAACAGCCCACCATCAACCATGGCATCACGTGCGTTAGTGACAAGATTGATCAAAACCTGTTCCAGCTGCGAATGATCGGCAAGTACAACTAATTGTTCTGAACAAAGACCAAGCGATTTCTGGAAACGCTCACCGATAACACGTTCAAGAAAATCCTGTGTTTTTAAAATGAGCTGATTGAGATCAACGGGAGTTGAAGGCTCCGATTTTTTACGGCTGTATGCGAGTAATCCATGAGTTAATTTTGAGCCTCTTTCAGCAGCCTCACCAATTTTAGTGATTTTAGCGAGAAGCTTAGGATCATCTGTGATCTGTGATTGCAGCAAGCCGACATAGCCAGAGATAACGGTCAAAATATTATTAAAATCGTGAGCAATCCCCCCCGTGAGAGTCCCAATTGCTTCCATACGCTGTGAATGTTGTAACTGCTTTTCGAGGGTTTTACGCCGTGAGATGTCGATAAATGTGATCACACCTCCGACCAGTTTATTGTCACGTAACATCGGGTGTCCCCAGTATTCAACCGGAACCTGATGCCCATCTTTATGGGTAAAGAAGATGTCTTCGCTGCTGATCTTATTTTTACTTGAGATTGCAGAGATAAACGGACATTCGTGACAAAAGCTAACCCCTTGATCCTGACTGCCGGGATTGATCAATTGGTAGAAATAGTCGCCGATCAAATCGTTTTCATCCTGATAACCAAGGATTCTAATTGCTGACGGGTTACAGAAGACAATTTTACCAACCATATCGATCCCGACAATCGCCTCAGCCGTCGAATTAAAGATTGTCCTGAAACGTTCTTCACTGCGAGACAATTCACGAACAAAATGCATTCGCTCACATTCGGCAGCAGCTCGCGAAGCAATCACCGATAGAAGTTCTTCAACATGGGGAACCACCTGCAACGGTTCTCGGGAAAAAGAGCAGACAAACCCCATGACTTCGCCGCTGTGGGCCATCATCGGAGTCCCGATAAAACCTGAAATATCACCAAAAGGGGCAAAATAATCGTTGGGAAGAATACCGGCATTATTAAGATAGATACTGAATTCACCATTCAAAACCTGGGAGAACGGTGATCCTTCGACAGGTAAACGGGTGGGCGGCAGCAGATGTCCATCAACAAACCGGGCGCGTATTTCGATTTCACGACCATGAACAATGCCAATACACGCACCATCCATCTTCAACCAGCTGCACAGATTCTGTACAATTTCTTCAAGACATTGCTGCCCTGTCAAACCGACAGTACTGCGAACCAATGTCTGAATAGAGTCTTCATACTTCTGCCGAATCGTAATATCCCGAGCAACAGAAAAATAGACAGTCCTACCATCCAACTCAAAAAGCTGGCTACCAATCTCAACGGGGACCCATTCTCCATCACGACGTAATAAATCAGTTTTAAAGAGAGTTTTTCGTGTTTCCTTGATATCGTTAAGAATGGCATTGAAAGCTTTTTTTTCTTCGAGTGCCACCCGGTTGATCTGGGCTGGAGACATACCAAGGAGTTCCTCACGACTGTATTGAAGCAACTCGCAAGCGACGTTATTAACTTCTACATACTGACCAGGGGTTCCATCCGGCCGGCATTCGGAAATAAATACAGCATCGGCAATTCCATTAAACAACCGGATAAAATACTCACACCCCTGATGGTCGTCGACTATTTCCATTGCAAAACCCCACTAACACTTACCGTTTATTGTTACCGTTTATTGACGTAAAATTTCCCAGACAGTCTAACGTCA
>JAMOPE010000167.1 GCA_027064785.1 Geobacteraceae bacterium | reverse complement strand
AAGTAAGTGATTGCTGCTGTATCGTTTTTATTGTATATCTCGCCATGTTACCAGGCGGTAACATGGCGAGATATCAGTGTTACTTTTTAGTAGTGTCAGAAGTGCGGGGGAGGGATGGGTGGTAGACTCTTGAGGAACAGATGGTCAAGCCATAATCAGCTTTCACATTAAGGAAGCACCTTGTTCCACCGGTCAATGGTTCGCTCAGCAAACAAGCCTGCCTTGTTGTAGGGATCTCCGGCAGCAAACGCTTCAGCTTCGACACGATCAGCCACATCGATGATGACAACTGAACCGCACATCATTTCATCATCATCCAGAATTGCCCCGGCAGCAAAGAGCTTGTCGCCGAAACTTTTCAAATACTCAACATGAGCGGGACGGTTTTCCTGCCGAACCGGCAGATGATCTTTTTTATCGAGACAACGAATCACAAAAAGCATAGCTTTCTCCTTTTTAAGCATCTAATTTCTCAAGCATTATCGAAGCCGTTTTTCCATGGTCGATAATGACGGGTCCGGGTCTTCTTTTCAAGTCACAACTACAACTGATACTGTTTCATCTTCTCCCAAAGGTTTTTACGACTGATACCAAGAATTTCTGCGGCTTCTGTTTTATTACCAGCCGTTTTTTTCAACGCATTGAGAATACATTTCTTCTCGGCAGCAGAAACAGCAACAGCAAGGGTTGTCGGGGTCTCATCCTTCGGATGATCGGTTTTCCCTCCACGGATTTCAACCGGGAGATCCCAGAGTTGGATCAGTGGGGCCGGGGCAAGAACCGACATCCGCTCTAAGACATTGCGTAGTTCCCGGACATTTCCCGGAAAGGGGTAATCATTTAATACCTGCAATGCTTCGGAGGACAGTTTGAACGCAAGCCCCCGCTCTTCACCAAACTGTTTCAAAAAGTAATCAGTTAGCTCAGTAATGTCTCCGTGACGCTCCCGTAATGGTGGAACGGTGATTGGAATAACCTGTAAACGATAGAAGAGGTCCTTGCGAAAGGTTCCGTTTTCGACTTCTACACTCAGATCCTTTGCCGTCGAACAAAGAATTCTGACATCGACAGAAATCGGAGCTTTTCCGCCAACCCGTTCAATTTCCTGTTCCTGCAGTACACGTAAGAGTTTCACCTGCAATTCCAACGGCATATCGCCGATTTCATCGAGGAGAATTGTTCCCTGATTCGCCAGCTCAAACTTGCCAATTGACAGTTGATCGGCCCCGGTAAATGCCCCTTTTTCATGCCCGAAGAGTTCCGATTCAAGCAGACCCGCTGGGATTGCTGCACAATTCACCCGGATATAGGGGTTATCCGCCCGCTGACTTTCGTAATGGATTGCAGCTGCCACCAGCTCTTTCCCGGTTCCGCTCTCTCCCTGGATTAAAACTGTCGAGCTTGTTTGCGAGACCTGACTGATCAAGCTCAACAACCGTTGCATCGGGGCACTCGACCCGATCAACGGTTGCCGCTGGCCAAAGCAAGTTTCGAGTGAAGCACAGCGCGCCTTGATCGCCTGAATATTGATGAGTCGCTGAATCCGAAAAGTCAGATCATCCAAATTGAACGGCTTCAAGATGTAATCGGCAGCCCCTTTTTTTAAGCAATTGACGGCATCATCGGTATTGCCATGCGCTGTCATCAGAATGACTTCGGTTCCCGGCGAAGTTTTCTTCACCTCGGCAAGGAGTTGTTCTCCCCCCATCTCGGGCATCCGGATATCAGACAGGACAATATCGTAATTCGTTTCTTTCATCATCAGCAGGGCAGCAGTTCCGTTGAGCACCTCGTCGGTCATCCACCCGTGAAGGCGCAGGTGGTCAACAACAGTAATCCGCATAATATCATCGTCTTCAGCAACCAGAATTCTTACCATATTCAATGTTCCTCATCTTTTAACTGAATTTTCAAAGTAAAGCAGGCTCCCCCCTCGGGACCACTGGTGACAGTAATGTCACCATCAAGCTGCGTGACTAAAGAGTGAGAGATCGAAAGGCCCAGACCCGTCCCCTGACCAACTTCTTTTGTCGTGAAAAACGGTTCAAAAATATTATCGAGAACATCGGAAGAAATCCCGGAGCCGCTGTCAGCCATTTCGATCATTAAGGACGAACCTTCAAGCCGGCTGGTCACGGTTATCGTTCCATTTTTTTCACCAATGGCATGAACAGCATTCCCGGCAAGATTCATAATGACCTGACGCAAGGCCTCAATCCCGGTCGTCACCGGACGCCCGACTTGCAGATCCAAATCACACTCAATATTCTTTCTGCCAATACACGACAGCTCTAGGCAATCACGGATCACCTGATCAATATCACCCGGTTTGATGTCCAGCGGCTCTTTTCTTCCGATATTCAACAGTTGTTGAACCGTCCCCTTAATTTTCCCAACCCCCTGAGATAACAGGGAGAGATAACGGTTTTGCAACTCAGGTTGGTCCATATTACGCTGCATGGTTTGAATACAATTCTGCATGCCACCAAGAGGATTGTTGATCTCGTGAGAAATCCCTGCAACCAATCGCCCCAGTGCTGCTTGCTTTTCACTCTGAAAAACCTGTTCCCGGGTCGCATCAAGCTCCTGCTGTGATGTTTCTAGCCGCTGACACAGTTTGTGAAAATGACGGCTTAAAAGACCGATTTCATCATCGGGCTCATTTGCCAGAAAATCTCCACCAAGCGGCTGTTCCGGATAATTGTCCATTGCGACGGCCAGTTTTTCCAAGCGCCGCGCCACCAGTAAATTAAACAGCAGGTAGAGACACAAAGAGACAATAATGATTGTCGCCACTGCAATCTCCAGC
>JAMOPE010000166.1 GCA_027064785.1 Geobacteraceae bacterium | reverse complement strand
AAAGAAATCAACAAGGGGTTTACTCAAGCGGAAAAAGAGAAGATCGCCGAAACTCTCTGGCAGTTGGTTTATGCTGATGGTCACCTTGACTGCTACGAAGATGCTCTGATGCGTCAATTGGGGTACCTGATTGGTTTATCGCATCGACAGCTGATTGATGCCAAGCTCAAGGTCAGCCGGGCGTGAGAAAACGGCCACTGACCCGTATAGTTCAGTGGGGACACGATCTTCTTGCCGAAGTTGTAAGCACCGGGGACCTCGCTGTTGATCTAACCGCAGGGAATGGGAATGACACGTTAACTTTGTATCAGCTGGTTGGATCCACTGGTCGAGTTGCCGCTTTTGATATTCAATTGCCGGCACTCGTTGCCACAAAAGAGCGGTTGACCGATGCAGGAGCCGTGGTGCGGCTGCACAAAAATGCCAATGAGGTATTAAGTAATGATACGGGTGTCGATCTGTTCCAATTGAATCACGCTGCTCTTGCAGACGTTGTTCGTGATCGCCCCACGGGGATCATTGCTAATCTTGGTTATCTTCCTGGCGGGGAGCAGAATATTGTCACACAACCTGAATCGACAGTCATGGCTCTGGAACAATCGTGTCAATTGCTGGCAATAGGAGGGCGGATGGCAATCGTCGTTTATCCCGGTCACCCGGGTGGCTCTGCTGAAGGAAATGCCGTTGATCGTTTTATGTCAAGGCTGGACAGCCTGATGTTTCATACTGTGTTGATGCGGGTCAGTAATCGTCCGCAAGCACCATTTTTGTATGTTGTCGAAAAGCTGAGAGGACGGGGGTAGTGCGTTGACACGTTTTATTCTAATTATTTCTATTGTCAGTTTTCTTTTAATCGGTTCGATCAGTTGTGCCGCCGATCAATCGCTATCTGATACTGATTCCATGACGTCAACATCCCTCGACGATTTTTCTGATGATGATTTTGATGATGCCTTCGATGATAATTTCAGTGGTTCCGGAAACACGTCCCATGAATTAATTGCTGATCCTTTGGAAATAGTGAACAGAGGAACCTTCTGGTTTAATGACAAGCTTTATTTTTATGTATTGAAGCCTGTTGTTAAAGGGTATCGCTGGGTGGCTCCCCGTCCGGTACGAATTTCGATTAAGAATGTTTTTTCAAACCTCGTGACCCCGGTTCGTGCTGTAAACTCCTTATTGCAGATGAATGTGAGGGGGTTCGGGACTGAAGTCTATCGTTTTGTTATCAATACAACTTTCGGCATTGGTGGGTTATTTGACCCTGCAAAATCTATTGCCGGTGTTGATAAGAGCATTGAGGATTTCGGACAAACTCTTGGTTTTTATGGTCTTGGCCATGGTTTCTACCTGGTTTTGCCCTTTGTCGGTCCTTCCAGTTTACGCGATATGATTGGCACTATTGCTGATTCCTACGTTGATCCACTCCGCTATACCGGAATGAGGACCTATGGCCTGCTGATTGTCCGCAGTGTCGATTCAACCACTCGACTATCACTGGCTCGTGATATCTATGACGGTATTGTCAAAGATTCTCTTGATCCTTATCTTTTTATCCGGGCAGCTTATGTCCAGCGACGACTGGCGCAGGTTGGAGAAAATGTTTATAGTAGAAATATATTTCATGGGCCGTTATTTGATGCCGACATGTTGAATCCTTTTGAATGGTTTGGATTGGAATTATGAAAAAAATTCTTTTAAGTCTTATTTTGATTGTCGCTATGGCTGTTTCCAGCTTTGCACTCCCTGCCCCGCAAACACAGGTTGAGGCTATGGTCAACTCTGTTCTGAGTGTCCTGCAACGGACCGATCTGACTGCTGATGAAAAGAAGGTGCAGGTTAGTGGGCTGGTACAGGAATATCTGAACATGGAGTCCATGGCCCGCCGGACTCTTGGCTCTTATTGGGAAGATGCCACTGAAGAGCAACGCCAACAGTTTTCAGACCTTTTTGTCCAGGTGCTTGAAGGGACATACCTGAATCGGATTGGTGATTATTCTGATGGCAGTGTCAAGTTCCTTAAACAGCGGGTTAAGGGGAATAAGGCAATCGTCGATACACAGATTCTCACAGACGATTTGGAAATCCCTGTTCAATATAAAATGATCTATGTTGATGGTCGGTGGCAGGTCTTTGACCTCGTGATTGAAAGCGTTAGCCTGATTAAAAATTACCGCTCTAGCTACGGAGAAATTATTCGCCGTAAGGGCTATGATGGTTTGTTGCAGTTGATGGAAGAAAAAGTAAAAGCGATGAGAGCGACGTCATAGCTGACGATTGCAGGAATTTCCTCAGAAATTCTTTGTCAAAAGTAAAAACTTGACTTTTGACAAACCTGATCTGTGTGATTTAGCTTGAGATGAAGTAGAACTACACTCTGGAACAACAAATAGAAAGGCCCAGCCATTTTGAATCAGGTTGGGCCATTTTTGTATTACTGAAATGGTGATTTGTAAAATCCCCTGTTGCGAATCATAACCGGCGGAGCTGCGGGTCATAGCAATTTCCAGCCATAGGCAAACGTCAGAATCAGCGTATAAACGGTGATGGCGTAATACCAGCGCCCGGAAAATTTAGGGGTTTTGAGTGGTGCAACGTTAAGGACGGAGAGGGCCATAAGTAGCGTGTAGAGAGCAGGACCGAAAACCGCAGGGCTGACCAGACCGTCAAAGAGGAAGAAAAAGACCAGAATAATAACATTATTATCGAGTGCCAATCCCCAGTAGGTCGACTTGCCCACCAAACCGAAGACATTGAAATAGCTCAACCGGATTACGCCCGTTGCGACAATGAAAAAGGCTCCGGGAATGTACC
>JAMOPE010000165.1 GCA_027064785.1 Geobacteraceae bacterium | reverse complement strand
GATTCTCCACTTTGACGGCTCACGTTTTCGCGTCGGCCCCGAATCCGCTGGTGCCAATCCGGGACCAGCCTGCTATCTGCGCGGTGGCCCGCTGACTGTCACCGACTGCAATGTGATGTTGGGCAAAATCCAACCGCAGCATTTTCCTCACGTCTTCGGTCCTCATGCCGATCAACCTCTGGATGCCGGCATTGTTACGCAAAAATTCAATGAACTGGCCCGACAGATTGCCAGCGCGACCGGACGGCCGCAACAAACTGCAGAAGAAGTGGCCGAAGGGTTCCTCCGCATTGCAGTCACCAATATGGCCAACGCCATCAAGGAAATATCTGTTCAACGCGGTTACGATGTCACCGAATACACCCTCAACTGCTTCGGGGGAGCCGGAGGTCAACATGCCTGCCTGGTAGCCGATGCCCTGGGGATGAACCAGATATTCCTCCATCCTTTCGCCGGAGTGCTGTCGGCTTACGGCATGGGGTTGGCCGAGGTTCGCAGCCTGCGTAAGGTCCAGGTGGAAAAAGCCTTCGATAACAACGCCAGCGAAATTATTCGATCATCAGCGAGTGAACTTTCTGACAATGTCCGCCATGAAATCATGGCACAAGGGGTAGCCACCGAGAATATCACAATCCGAGTCAGAGCCCACCTGCGCTATCAGGGGACCGACACCTCCCTGGAAGTCGATGCCGGATCTAAGCAGCAGATGCTGGAACACTTTGAGTCGGCCCATCGGCGCCAGTTCGGCTTTATCGTTTCCGGGCGTCAACTGGTGATTGAGGCAGTCTCTGTGGAAGGAATCGGAGCAACCGAAACAATGGCGGACGAACAACCTTCAGCAGAGCAGCAAAATAGCCAGCCGCAACCCGATGACCGGATCAGGCTTTACAGTCAGGGGAGAAGTCTGGAAACACCTCTGTTCAAACGCGAAAACCTGAAACCTGGGCAAGAAGTCATGGGCCCTGCAATTATGACCGAGGAGATCGGGACAATCGTCGTCGAAAAAGGGTGGAAGGCCACTCTCAATCGCCGCAATCATCTCATTCTCACCCGGCACGAGCCCCGACCCCACAGTGAAGCGATCGGAACTAATGTCGACCCGGTTATGCTTGAAGTCTTCAACAACCTCTTTATGTCGATTGCCGAGCAGATGGGAACAACCCTGGCTAAAACGGCTTATTCGATCAACATCAAAGAACGGCTGGACTTTTCATGCGCAATCTTTGACGCTGCAGGGCAACTGGTCGCCAACGCACCGCATGTACCGGTTCATCTGGGCTCGATGGGCGAATCAATCAAGACGGTTATCCGCGATAACCAGGGCACCATGCGTCCCGGGCATGTTTACATGCTTAACGCTCCTTACAATGGAGGAACCCACCTCCCCGATGTCACGGTGATTACTCCGGTTTTTGATAACTTTGGGCACAAGGTTCTCTTCTATCTCGGAGCGCGCGGTCACCATGCCGACATCGGTGGCCGGACACCCGGTTCTTCACCCCCAGATTCGACACATATCGAAGAAGAAGGGGTCTTGATCGACAATTTCCTGCTGGTCGAAGATGGTGTCTTACGTGAAAAAGAGACTCGAGAGCTGCTCGCTTCGGGCCCCTACCCCTGCCGAAATATCGACCAAAATATGGCTGATCTTGCGGCGCAGATTGCAGCCAACGAAACCGGGCAACAAGAGCTACTGAAAATGATCGACCATTTCGGCCTTGAAGTGGTGCAAGCCTACATGGGACACGTTCAGGATAACGCGGAAGAATCGGTCCGCCGCGTCATTGACCGACTCCATAATTGTGCCTTTACTTATTCCATGGATGGAGACCGAACAATCCAGGTTAAAATTGATGTCGATCGGAAAAACCGCGAGGCCACCCTCGACTTTTCCGGCACCTCACCGCAGCAGCAGGGCAACTACAACGCCCCTACCGCAGTCTGTAAGGCTGCCGTTCTCTATGTTTTCCGCACCTTGGTCGGCGATGAAATTCCTCTCAACGAAGGCTGTTTCAAACCTTTAAAAATCCATATCCCGGCGAAAAGCATGCTCAGCCCGGAATATCCCGCCGCAGTGATATCGGGTAATACTGAAGTTTCCCAGGCCGTCACCGACTGTCTCTACGGGGCACTCGGAGTGTTGGCCTCGTCGCAAGGCACCATGAATAATTTTGTCTATGGCAACGAAACTTACCAGAATTACGAAACGATCTGCGGCGGCACCGGAGCCGGACCCGATCATCACGGAACCAGTGGGGTTCACTCGCACATGACCAACACCCGCATGACCGACCCCGAAGTCCTCGAATGGCGTTTCCCGGTGCGTGTCGATTCCTTTGCCCTGCGGCGGGGCTCGGGGGGAGCAGGCCGCTATTGCGGCGGCGATGGGGTCATACGCAAACTGAGATTCCTGGAACCGATGACCGCAACACTGCTGAGCAATCATCGCGAAACCGAACCTTATGGTCTGGACGGAGGGTATGCGGGCAAACGTGGAGAGAACAGCTTAGTGCGTGCTGACGGAACCATTATCAGATTGCAGGGGAACGATGAGGTTCAGGTCGCTGCCGGTGATGCAGTGATCATAAAAACACCGGGAGGTGGCGGTTTCGGTTCGCCGGACAGTTAAAAAATTGGAGTGCTGGAGGAGCAATAGACAGCTTCAACCAGTCAACACATTTTTAATGGCCAAGCCAAGCTCTTTCAGGGTATACGGTTTTTTGATATAAGCCCCGGCACCAAGATTTTGAGTTTTCTTCACCTCACGACTTTCGGAGAAGCCGCTGGCAATCAGAGCTTTTTGCTCGGGGCAAAACTCCTT
>JAMOPE010000164.1 GCA_027064785.1 Geobacteraceae bacterium | reverse complement strand
CATCATAAACCAGTTTCTTACAAAACCGGCATGATCGGATGCAAAACAGCCTGGTCACCCATAGAGATGAAAATACAGCCTGGTTTTTTCAGTATGGTTTTGCGTATTTTCACGGCAAGTTATTGATCTATTACAGTTTGAACTTGATTTATGTGTCAACAGACAAACATAAAAACCGGGCAAAAAATTATGATCAGACAAACTGTCTTTTTATTCCGAATGCTGAGCTCCGTTTTAAATGCCTAAACGCCCAATCTTTGATAACACCTACCCTCCACACAAGACTTAAAAAAGGCTTGACATTACTTTTGGCTTGCCTTACATTTTTAGGAATGCTAAAAACGCTTAATTCAAGAGGTAAAAAATGACATTGGCCAATACGTTGACAGCCAGTTTGGAGGACTACTTAGAGGCTATTTTCCACATTATCACTGAAAAACAAGCGGTAAGACCCAAGAATATCGCCAAACGTCTTAAGGTCAGCAACTCGTCGGTGACAGGGGCGCTTCGTTCTCTGTCCGATAGGGGACTGATTAATTACGCCCCCTATGATGTGATTTCTCTGACCCCTGCCGGAGAGGCAGCCGCCAAAGATGTGATTCGTCGACATGAGGTTCTGCACGATTTTTTCGTCAAGGTTCTCGCTGTTAATGAGCTGGATGCAGACAAGGCAGCCTGCCTCATGGAACATTCCATACCCAAGGTCATCCTGGAGCGGTTTATCCAGTTTGCCGAATTTGTTGAAGTTTGTCCCCGCGCCGGCTCCAAGTGGATTGCAGGATTTAATTATCACTGTGATCAGAGCGACACATTGGAAAACTGTGAGAGATGTATTTTAGCAACCCTTGAAGAAGTACGGAGACGTAAGCAAAAAGGAGGCAGAAAGGCAATGACAACAGCCAAGTTGAAAGATTTGAAACCCGGTCAAAAAGGCAGGGTATTAAAAATCGATGTCCGGGGAGAAATAAACAAGCGAATTGTTGAGATGGGAATAACTCCCGGGTCTGTCGTTGAAGTGGAGGGCATAGCCCCGCTCGGTGACCCTATTGATATCAAGGTGAAGGGCTATCATCTTTCTCTGCGTAAAGATGAGGCCGAGGGGATTGAAATAGAGATGTTGTAGTTGGCAGTCAAATCAGCTTGGGAGGTAATAGTAATGCCGTTAGCAATTGTACAAGCAGGCAGGTGGGTACGGATCGTCACCGTGAATGCAGGCCACAGGCTCCAGAATAGATTGGCCGCCATGGGACTGGTCCCTGGCGTGGAAATCAAAGTGCTTCGCAATTCCATGAATGGACCGTTTCTTATAGAGGTAAAGGGCAGTCGTATAATGCTGGGGCGTAGGATGTCCCAGAAGATCATAGTCATGTAATTTTTTTTGCAACGAAGTTTCGGTATGCCTAAAATTTTACGCTGCGGCAAATCTGCTCGTCAAACAGAAGATAGGAGGAAAATCAAACGTCATGAAATCCAAGATAACAGTTGCCCTTGCAGGCAACCCTAACGCAGGCAAAACCACTATATTCAACAATTTAACCGGAGCTCGCCAGCATGTCGGTAATTATCCCGGTGTGACGGTGGAGCGTAAGGAGGGTCTTTGCCTTCATGGCAATATTGAACTGCAGATCGTCGACTTGCCTGGGACATATAGTCTTACCGCCTATTCTGCTGAAGAAATGGTTGCGAGAAACTTTATTATTGACGAAAAGCCAGATGTTGTTGTCGATATCATCGATGCCTCTAACCTTGAGAGAAACCTCTATCTTGCAGTTCAGCTTATGGAACTTGGTGTACCTCTTGTATTGGCCTTTAACATGAGCGATATGGCCAAAGCGCGGGGATACGAGTTCGATACTGAAAAGCTTTCAAGGTTCTTCAGGGCCCGTATTGTACAGACAGTAGGGAACAAGGGGACAGGAATGAAAGAGCTTCTCGATGCCATCATTGAAACTGCAACGAATGGAACATCAGACACAAACCACAAAGATGAAAAAGCATCGACCGATCTTCTTTCATCCAAGGCAAATATTCGAGGCGCTCATCATCAGGCAATGCCGATAATGAATTACGGATGGGAGATCGAAAAAGAAATTGCCAAAATAGAAACCCTGATCCAGAAAAATCGTTCGGTTGCTGGAAAATACAATGCAAGATGGCTGGCCGTAAAACTTCTTGAAAATGACAGGGAACTGCGGGCAAAGGTTACATCCCCCAAAATCAACGAGCAGGTCAAAAAGAGTATCGAGCACCTTGAAAAGGTGCTCGGGGAATCCACCGAAACCGCTATCGCCGGAGCCAGATATGGTTTTATTTCCGGCGCTTGCCAGGAAGCTGTACGTTCCACAATAGAAATTCGTCATACAATTTCGGACAGAATAGACTCTGTAGTCATGAACCACATTCTTGGCATGCCAATATTCCTGGGGTTGATGTATCTTGTTTTTCAGTTAACCTTCACCCTCGGAGATCCCCCCATGGAGTGGATTGACAACTTCTTTGGCTGGTCGGGCGATGTGATTCAGAGCTGGTGGCCCGTCGGTTCGGAAAGCTTACTGAAGTCTCTCATAGTGGATGGCATTATCGGTGGCGTAGGCGGCGTAATCGTGTTCCTGCCCAATATCCTGCTGCTATTTCTGTCCATCGCTATTCTTGAGGATTCTGGATATATGGCAAGGGCAGCATTCATCATGGACCGCCTGATGCACAAAATAGGGCTACATGGGAAAAGTTTTATCCCACTGCTGCTTGGATTTGGTTGTACTATCCCCGCAATCATGGCCACCCGCACCCTCGAAAATGAGCGGGACAGGTTGACAACTATGTTTGTGGCCCCGCTTATGA
>JAMOPE010000163.1 GCA_027064785.1 Geobacteraceae bacterium | reverse complement strand
AATAATATTCTGGGTGCTCATCGACAGGCGCAGGATCTGTTCCTGCTCTATCTCTTTAGATTGGAAATAAAAACCGCCGGCGCAGGCAGAAAACAGAGTATAGATAATATGCTCAACCTGGCTGCGAGCCGCCAGCCACAAGTCCTTTGGTGCAACTGCCGCTTTTTCTACCAGCAATTTCCCCAGGGGCATGGTTTCGCTAACCTGGGCCCGCAATTGCAACAACGTCTCCTGCTCTATTTTCCCTAAAGAGAACAGTGCCTCTCCCAGATCTTCGCTGGTAAAACTGCTGGTAGCAAAAACAATCTCACCCTCCTGAAAATACAGAGCCTTTAGCCCACCATCAAGTTCGATATTGAGAATGCCGGTTTTGCGGAACATATTGAAGAAAGAGAGGAGATCTGTCACCGCTCCTTCTTCAAGAATCCCTGAAATCAACACCGGCCCCGCTGACTCTGGACGTCCAAGCAACAGGTGCTCAGCTGAGGACGAAATAACCGCCAGAGGTTGATCTCCCAACGGCCGATAAATTTCGGGCGGCAACCTTAAAGAACCACTCTGATCAATCTTGAGTTCGGTCATAAACAGCGATCAGTTCCCCGGCTCAAACGCCAACGCATCTGCGACCCGTTGTTGAAGCTGGGCAGCAACGTCATCAAGACCAACCATCACTGTTTCACCATCGGCCCGCGCTTTCAATTCAACGTTCCCCTCTTTCAGATTACGTGCTCCGACCGTCACCCGCAGCGGAATTCCAATCAGATCGGCATCCTTGAACTTAATCCCGGGACGCTCATCGCGATCGTCAAGAAGAGCTTCAATTCCCAGATCAAGCAGTTGCTGATAGAGTTTTTCAGCGGCGTCACGGACCTGATCGTCTTTAGGGTTGAGCATCGTCACCAGAACCTGGAACGGAGCCAGCGGCATCGGCAGGATCATTCCATATTCATCGTGATTTTGTTCAATGGCCGCAGCAACCGTCCGACCGGCACCGATTCCGTAACATCCCATCACCAGTGGACGCGATTTTCCTTCGGCATCAAGAACCGTCGCGTTCATGGCTTCAGAATACTTGGTTCCCAGCTTGAAAATATGTCCCACTTCGATTCCACGCCAGCTCTCGAACTTGCCACCGTCACAACGGGGGCATGGATCACCCGCCACGGCCTGGCGAATATCGGCAAACTGGCTGACAGTGAAATCACGCTCCAGATTAACCCCGGAGTAATGGACATCAACCGCATTACCACCGACAACAAAGTCGGCCATGCCCTTGATTTCAGCGTCTGCAATAACTTTGATCTTCAAGCCAACCGGTCCGGCGAACCCTGTCGGAGCTCCGGTTGCTTCTTTGACAACGTCGTCTTCAGCCAGCAACACCCAATCGACATCGAGAAGATTGGTTAACTTGATCATGTTCAGCTCACGGTCACCGCGCAGCAACACCGCAAGAACTTCATCATCAGACGTCTGAACAATTAATGTTTTCACCAGCTGCGACGCCTCAACCTTGAGGAACTTCGCAACGTCCTCGATGGTTTTCTGTGCAGGAGTATCAACTTTTGTCAGATCCTGCGTTGCAACCGGAGTTGCCAGATCGCCATAAATCAATTCGGCTTTTTCAACATTAGCCGCATATTCACAGCTGTCACACGACACAATACCATCCTCACCCGATTCGGCGAGGACCATAAACTCGTGAGAGAAGTTACCGCCGATGGCACCGCTATCGGCTTCAACCGAACGGAATTTAAGCCCGCAGCGGTTAAAAATATTGCGATAGGCCTGGTACATCTTCCGATAGGAATCATCAGCCCCGGCATCTTCGAGATCGAAGGAGTAGGCATCCTTCATGACAAACTCACGACCACGCATCAGACCGAAACGGGGGCGGATTTCATCACGAAATTTAGTCTGGATCTGATACAGATTCAACGGCAGTTGCTTGTACGAATTGACCGTATTGCGGATAATATCGGTAATCACCTCTTCGTGGGTCGGCCCCATACAGAAATCAGCCGATTTACGATCCTTGAAACGCAACAGCTCTTTCCCATATTTCTCCCAGCGTCCCGATTCCTGCCACAACTCGGCCGGATTCGCCATCGGCATCAGACACTCAATCGCCCCGGCCCGGTCCATCTCTTCGCGGATAATCTGTTCCATTTTACGCAGTGCCCGCAATCCGTACGGAAGATAGCTGTAAATACCGGCGGCAACTTTGCGGATCATTCCTGCCCTCATCATCAACTGATGACTGACAACCTCGGCATCGGCAGGGGTTTCTTTAAGGGTGGGGAGAAGGTATTGAGAGTAGCGCATATGAATTTTCCCTGTATCAAATGGATAATAAATTTAGGTTGGCTCAGGCCTGCCGCTTCACACGACAGCCACCCGGACAAATTAAGCTTTGAAAATTAACCCTATTTCTTAAGAAAAGCAAGTTCTCGACAGGGTTCTTCTCTCGCAAAAAGACGAGAAACAATCATTCTTCTTTTTCTGACCCGTCAATCAATCGCCACGCCTCATCAACTAAAGCATCGGCAAGATCATTTTGCGGGACCTTGCGCACGATTTCACCGTGTCGAAACAAAATCCCCTGTCCGGCACCGCCAGCAATTCCCAGGTCAGCTTCACGGGCCTCACCGGGGCCGTTCACAACACATCCCATCACGGCAATCGTCAGCGGTTGTGGAAAATCGGCCAGCCGGCATTCGACCTCTTCAGCGATTTCGATCAGTCCAATCTCGCAACGCCCGCAGGTCGGGCAGCTGACAAAGATTGGTCCCTTTTCGCGCAGCCGCAGGCTTTTGAGGATTTCCCAGCCGACTCTAACCTCTTCAACC
>JAMOPE010000162.1 GCA_027064785.1 Geobacteraceae bacterium | reverse complement strand
CCGTGATAGAACCTCGCCCCCCCCCCGACCGTTCAGGGTTACGCCTGTCGGAGTCATCCGGGTTCTGTCTTGGGCTTCATCACTGGCTGCAGATTTCGAATTCTGCTCCAAACACTTATCGAGGCTCTTAATGCAGGGAGCCGGTTTTTGTTAATTTGGGAGTCCCTGCCACCTGGAAACACTTTCTTAACCCTTATGCCGTCCCATTCAAGACATCGAGGTTCAGTTATTTACGCTGACCACAGTACTAGTATGACCAAAATAGTCACAATAGCAAAGAAATTCGTCTTTACGACACGAAGGGAGCTCAAGATGAACAGAAGACAGCTTTTTCAGCTGACATTTGCCCAGACGACACTCTTCTGGTTAACCACCAATGGATTTGCCAGTGATTCGCCCGGGCAACCCAAAAAGATCCGTCTCTATTCTGCGGAAAAGGGTGATTATATCACGACCGAAACTGTTATTCACACTCCTGCCGAATGGCGTAAAATTCTAACCGCCGATCAATATCATGTTCTGCGTGAAGCGGGGACAGAGCGGGCCTTCACCGGGAAACTGCTGAAAAACAAGCAACACGGTGTCTACCGGTGTGCCGCATGCGGGAACGATCTCTACCTCTCCGACCATAAATTTGATTCAGGCACCGGCTGGCCAAGCTACTATCAGGCCATTGCCCCGGAAAATGTTTCCATCCGTGAAGATCGCGGCTTTTTTGTAACCCGCAATGAACTGATCTGCAGTCGCTGTGAATCCCATCTGGGGCATGTTTTTGATGACGGTCCGCCACCCACCGGAAAGCGCCATTGTATCAACTCAGTCTCTCTAACCTTTAAGCAGCTCGGTTAAATGAGGCAGGAAGGTGGCATCATGAAAAAAATATCGTTACTGACATTCCTGCTGATTATCCTGGCGGGCAGTGCTTTTGCGGCAACAGCAAATCCCGAAAAAATCTCAACAGAATCCATTGCGATCTTTGCCGGAGGGTGTTTCTGGTGTATGGAGTCGCCATTTGAGAAACTTGATGGGGTCAGTGAAGTCATTTCCGGTTACACCGGCGGACAAAAACTGAACCCGACGTATCAGGACGTCTCTGCCGGCGGAACCGGTCACACCGAAGCAGTGGAGGTTCACTACGATCCGCAACAGATCTCCTACGAAAAGCTGCTGGAGGTATTCTGGAGACAGATCAATCCCACCGATGGCAGCGGTCAGTTTGTCGACCGGGGCGACCAGTATCGCAGTGAGGTTTTTTATCTGAACGATGAGCAACGGCAGCTTGCTGAAGCCTCAAAAAAGCAGCTGGCAGCAGCGGGGACATTTGACAAACCGATTGTGACTGCCATCACCCCCGCCGGAGTGTTTTACCCTGCGGAGGAGTATCATCAGGATTGCTACTCAAAAAATCCGATCCGTTACTGGTACTATCGGGGCGGATCGGGACGGGACGATTTTCTTGAAAAGGTGTGGGGAAAGAGCCACTGAAGGTAATAAAAAAGGGAGACCGCAGGGTCTCCCTTTTAAAAACACCATCAACTGTCAAACATACTACTTGGCAGCATCACGGGCAGCTTTAAGCCAGCCATCCCAGACAGCCTGATTCTTTTTGATCCACTCTTTGGCATGCTTTTCGATATTTTTCTGAGACTTTTCGCCGTCCTGCATACGGGTATTCTGTTCGTTGATGTCGTCAAGCGACAAGGTGAAAACTTCAAAGAACTTTTTAGCAGCAGGATTGCTATTCAGAAACGCGCTGTTACCGACAATACGAATATCAGCAACAATAAAACCAAGCTTGATCGGATCACTAACGGCACCGGAAATACCACTCACGGTCATGCGGTCTACCTGCGTCTTTTGTGCGTCCCTTGGCTTAATTTCCGGGACGTTCACCCACAACACATCTTTGCCCGGCTTCAATTTAAAGATCGTCCAGTTCGGAGCCCAGGTATAGAAGAAGACCGGATCACCCGCTTTGTAGCGAGCTAAAACGTCAGCCATACTTGCTGAGTAGGCAGCTTTAATCGGCTTGATATCATCTTCGAGACCATAGACTTTCATATGGAAATCGATCGTTGCTTCACAACCCCAACCCGCAGGACAAGCCGTCAGATCAGCTTTGCCATCACCATCGGCATCAAAAGCTTTTTTAACTTCGGGGCGTTTGAAGTCGGCAATCGACTTAATATTGTATTTCTCGACTTCACGCTTTGAAACCAGATAACCCTGCAGACCACCAGCTTTCACGACATAGCCGACTTTTTCACCTTTGTTGTAGAAATCTTTTGGCATCTGAGAGTCGTGGACAGGGAACCAACCATTCGTCCAGTAATCGAGATCACCTAAGGCAAGTGCCTGATAGAACAATGGGTTGGACAATTCCTTCGGCTTCTTGACGTTGTAGCCAAGCTCCTTCAGCCCTTCCCGGACCAAAGCTTCCTGAAAATATCCGGTATTCCAGGTTGCTCTTCCCGGATGAACCTTGACTCCCTTGCCCGGCATCTCATAGGAAGAGGCATAGGCAGGAATCGCCATGGCCAGCAGTAGTGCAACAAACAATAAACGTTTCATCTTTTTCTCCTTTTTTTATACTACGGGTGAAATAAATCTTTACGCTGGATTCTATTTGTGACCAAAACCCTGAGTGATGCGATCGAGCACCATCGCCAGTAAAACGATGGATAAGCCCCCGATAGTGGCCAGACCGATTTCCAGAGTATTCAAACCCTGAACAACCGGATTTCCCAGTCCACCGGCACCGATGAGTGCCGCGATGACAACCATCGACAGGGCCATCATCAACGTCTGGTTGAGCCCGGCCATAATCGACGGCATTGCTAGGGGAAACTGAACCTTGCGCAAAACCTGCCAG
>JAMOPE010000161.1 GCA_027064785.1 Geobacteraceae bacterium | reverse complement strand
TTATGGGCAGAATTGATCCCTTTGACGCTGACAGCCGAGACATTCCCCTGCGACAACAGCATTGCCTCTTTTGAAACAAACGGGGCTGCTGAGACAACATGCGGCATTTGTTCGGCAATTTTGACAATTTTTGCGGGATTATCAATCCCCTCACCAAAACGTTGAACCAGGACATGGGGAACGTTTCCGAGAATCTGCTGGCGAACGCCATCAGTAAACCCTGTCATCACCGCCAGCACAAGAATCAGTGCGGCAACCCCCAGAGTCACACCGGTGACAGAGATGAAGGAAATGACCGAGATAAAGGTTTGCTTCCGCTTAGCACGTAGGTAGCGGAAGCTGATAAACCATTCGTAGGACATGTGTATCCGTTTAAGCTAAAATCAGCTGATTTCTGGGCGTAATTGCGGGAACAGAATGACGTCGCGGATAGAAGCTGAATTCGTCAGCAGCATCACCAAACGATCAATACCAATCCCCTCCCCGGCTGTCGGCGGCAACCCGTATTCGAGAGCACGGATATAATCTTCATCCATCTCATGTGCCTCTTCGTCACCCGCAGCTTTTTCTTCCAACTGATGGAGGAAGCGTTCCTTCTGATCGATCGGGTTATTCAACTCGGAGAAAGCATTGGCCAGCTCACGACCGACGATAAACAGTTCAAACCGATCGACAACATCAGGATTCTGATCATTTTTCCGCGACAACGGTGAAATTTCAGTGGGATATTCGGTAATAAATGTCGGCTGCCAAAGCTTTGGCTCGACCACTTCATCAAAAATTTCCGCAAGAACTTTACCGTGTCCCATCCGAGCATCGAGATCAAGCCCCAGAGACTGAGCGTAATTGAAAGTTTTCTCCCGATCTTCGAGAACGGTCATTTCGACATCACCGTATTTGACAATCGATTCTTTCAAAGTCAGACGATCCCACGGTGGGGTCAAGTCGACATCTTTATCACCATAAGGGATCACCAGTCCGCCACATACTTTATCCGCAACATGACAGATCAATTCTTCAGTGAAATCCATCAGATCGTAATACGTTGCATAAGCGCGATAAAATTCCATCATGGTAAATTCAGGATTGTGCTGGATTGAGATTCCCTCGTTGCGAAAGTTTCGGTTAATCTCAAAAACCCGGTCAAAACCACCCACGACCAGACGCTTCAGGTAGAGTTCAGGAGCAATCCGCAGGAATAAATCCATTTTGAGGGTATTGTGATGAGTCACAAACGGCTTTGCCGTCGCACCACCAGCCACCGGATGCATCATCGGTGTTTCAACTTCAAGATAATCGTTGGTCAGCATATAGTCACGAATCAAACTGACGATTTGACTGCGTTTGCGAAAGACATGACGGACATCCGGATTGACGATCAGATCAAGGTAGCGCTGCCGGTAACGAATTTCGACATCGGTCAGTCCGTGCCATTTTTCAGGCAACGGTAATAACGATTTTGTCAGTAAGCGGATTTCGGACGCACGAATCGACAACTCATCGGTCTTGGTGCGGAATGGTGCCCCGACAACCCCGACAATATCGCCAATATCAAATTTCTTGAACGTTTCAAACGCCTCATCGCCAACTTGATTTTTTGCAACATAGATTTGAATCCTACCGCTGCCATCCTGCAACTGCAGGAATGCCGCTTTACCAAAATCGCGTCGCGCCATAATCCGGCCGCCCACCCGATAGGAGACATCAAGTTCTTCGAGTTTCTCCTTACTATCATCGGCATGTGTATCAGCAACCTGTTGAGCAGTATGACTGACAGCAAAATCGTTGGCAAAGGGATTCACTCCGGCAGCTTGAAAACTGTCTATTTTACTCCGCCGTTGTTGCAATAATTCGTTCAGTTCTTCCATGATCTTTTGTCCTTAACAGCATAAATTTGGAGTCGCACGATACCCCTGAAACGGCGGCTTCGTCAAGGCAGAAAGGGGGCAAGAAATGTTACAGAAATCCAATATTACAGCTTTTCATATCTCTTCAGAGAATCACGAAATTCTGTCGGCATCCGACATGGCTTGCGGCTCTGATAATTGAAACAGACCAGCGGAGTTTCCCCTTCGGCAGTTAATTCTCCCCGACATTCAATCCGATATTCCATCGTCCAGCTTGACCGTTTTAGATTCTTTGATTTCACTCCAATGGTCAGCTCATCACCGAGAAACATCTCGTTGCGATAAAAAACGTGAGCTTCAGGCATAATGATGCCACAGCCACCGAGATCAATCTCGGAATAAGGGCCAAGCTCAGCAAGGTAAGCAATGCGGGCATCTTGGAAAAAATTGAGAACTGCCGAATTGGCGACGTGGCCACCGTAGTTGATGTCGGCAACACCAACCCGATAGGCAAAAGTAAAGTTGAAATCTTCCATACCAGAATTCTCCATTCTATTTCAGTCTATTCAGTGCTGGCAATGACGGCAGTAGAAGGTTGAGCGCTGCCCCAGGCGGGTTACAAGGAGGGGGCGACCACACTGCGGACATTCCTCCCCCTCACGACCATAAACCAGCAGTTGCTGGGCAAAATAGCCAGGTTTACCATCGGCCTGATTGAAATCACTGATCGTTGTCCCCCCCGCACCAATTGCTTTATGTAGAATTTCACGAATAGCATCGACCAACCGTTTATAACGTGTCGCACTAATTTTCCCGGCAGTTCGATCAGGACGAATTCCAGCCTGAAACAGTGCTTCATTCGCATAAATATTCCCCACACCGACGACCGTTTTCTGATCCATGATGAATTGCTTAACTGCCAGCTTGCGTCCTCTGGCTGTGTGATAAAGATAGTCACCGTGGAAATCATCACTTAGTGGTTCTGGACCAAGGTGATTCAACAATTTATGCTGATATGGATCTTCC
>JAMOPE010000160.1 GCA_027064785.1 Geobacteraceae bacterium | reverse complement strand
AGGAAAAGAGATTTGCCAAACAAAAAATGTCTCTTTCTTCAATGTGCCAGAGTTTCAGTTTTTTACCATTAATATCCGACTTATAAATTTCCACCTTGCCTATTTCCAAAAAATAGAGTCGTTGTACATCGTCTCCTTGGTAGAAAATATGTTCTCCTCTCTTGAATTTTTCCTTTTTCGTCTTTCTCACCAAATCAAAGATCTGCTCCTGTGTAAGGCTGGACAACTGTGGGATTGCACGAAAAAAAAGTTGATCAGGGCTCATATTTTCTTGATTCATTTGTCGTCCTTATCTCTCGGTAATAAGGTTCTCACTTCAGTTCAACCCGATTCAGTGGGTGGGTAACCAAGAAAAAATACCAGAGCTCGGATTGGAATAAGCGGTTAAAAAATCTTAGCTGTACCCATAGTGCAGCCAAGATTTTTTGGATGTTTAGCCAGCTCAGTGACTTGTGCTATTATTCATCACTCCAATCACTGATTCAGGTTTAATATGAATCAATTCTTCAGATGGAGGTCCTTTGCGCCGCCACCTTTCAAGCGTGCCGCCAATTCGAGCAAACCACCAAACAACATTTTAGCAGAGACACCTTTGCTCCGCAGATACATACAGGCGATATTTGAACGAAAATTATCCGGGCAGGTGCAAACAATCAACTTATCCGAAGGGATTTCATCAAGCCGGTCAGGCAGCTCAGTCAAAGGGATTTCCAGTGCTATTTTCGTTCCCCAACACGCAGTTTCAAAAGGGTAGCGGATATCGAGCAGAATCGCCTCGTTTTTGTTATACAGGTCAATAAATTGATCTGGAGAAACCTTCATCTCTGAAGTCGTTTTTCCTGTCATGTTACGAATCAGTTCATCCATAAGAATACTCCTTGTCATTTACACTAAGTGGTTTTTATCTTCCTTGCTGTATCACAAACCTGATTTGATGAATAGAATCAGGAGATCAGTTTCAGTCCCATTTTCAACGCCAGTAGCAGCAACAAGACTCCCAAGAATTTTTTGACAGTACCGGGCTTTAATTTAGCCTGCATTACTTTTGTACCAAGGCTGCCTCCCAGATAGGCCGCAATTGATGCCGGAATCATCAACATTAAATTAATCTGTCCCATCGACAGGTAAGCGATCAGTCCGCTGAATGAGGAAAATGGGACAACAAAAGCGGTAATAACGGCAACTTTTTTCGGATTGAACCCGAGCATAATCATCAGCGGGGCAATCAACCCGCCCCCACCAATCCCGAGCAGCCCCGACAGGTAGCCAGCGGCTGCCCCGATCAAAGCGGGAGCCAGGATCAGGCGATCCTCACGGTACTGATTTTCGTACTTTCCTGCCCGGAAGAAGATCATCATCATCCCGGAAAAAAGGAGAAATGCGACAAATATTGCCAATACCACTTCTTTTGGAATCCATTGTCCTGACCATGCGCCGACTGGAGCCAGAACGAATGAACTGATAATAATCGGGATACCAAGCTTAAAATCGAGAAGTTTTGCCCGGATATTGTGAATGCTCGCCCCGGTCATGCTCAGGGTATTGCTTAACAACCCGATTGGTTTTGCCATCAACAGTGGTAGCCCGTACCAATGCAGGACCGGCACCAACGCGACCGCAGCACCGACTCCGCCGAGGGCAAATATAAAGCTCAGACCAAAAGCCAATGCTGTGACAATCACCAAATTTAAATAGAGCGGATCCATAATTTATCCTATGGCTGATTCGAGCCGTTTTGTCCAGATTCTTTTAGTGGCAGTGGTTATCAGTCAGGCAACAGCCCGTCTCAAATTGCAGGGTGAGATGGTTGATGCCAAAATTATCGTGTAGAGCTTGTTCTATCTGTGCTGCTATTGGTGCAGTCGCACTTAACAGCACATCGGCAACGCTGATGTGAACTTCCAGATGAATATCCTGCTCATCAACCTGCCACAAGTGGAGGTGGTGAGCATCATAAACCTGCGGAACCTCCTCGATTGTCGTTTCAATCGCATCCAAAGAAATTCCATGGGGAGTCTTAAGCATCAGAACATCAATAGCCGACTGAATAATCTTCCAGCTTTCCCAACCGATGTAGACAGCGATAAGGAGAGTAAGAACCGGATCAACCCAGTACTGATCAAAAAATTTAATTGCCAACGCTCCCAGAATGACCGCAACACTCGACACAGCATCCGAAAGGAGGTGAAGGTAGGCGGCACGGATATTCATGTTCCCTTTTGCCCCCCGATGGAGCAGCCAGGTTCCAATGATGTTGGCAATCAGCCCAAAGCTGGCAACCAGGAACATCAGTCCACCATTAATCTCTTGTGGATGGATCAATTTGGTCGTTGCTTCACGGATAAGGTAGACTGAGATCGCCAGCAGCACTCCAGAATTAATGATAGCGGCAAGAATCTGCGCCCTTTTAAGACCAAAGGTATATTGGTCACTTTTGGGTTGTTTACTTAAGCGCAATGCGACGTAGCTAATAACGATCGCGATACCATCGCTAAAATTATGGAGTGCGTCAGAGATCAGCGACAGGCTACCCGAAAGTAGCCCACCGATGATTTCAACAATTGAGATTGAAAAATTGAGCAGCATGGTGACCACCAGCCGGGTACCTGAGATATCGACATCGTGATGATGGTGATGATGTCCGGACATGATCTTTTTACTCCTCAGCAGCACAGGGGATACACACATTGCCAGAAGGTGTTTCCTGTAACTTATTGATAAACGTTATCTCGCCGCACTTAGCACAAGGCTCAGCTTCAAAAACCCCCTTGCCTTTCGGCAGGTCAATAACCTTGATTTCACCAATATTGAGCAAGTTCTCTTCTGGAACATTCAAAACTTTATTGATCACAGGATCAGCAATTTCGGCCGGAAC
>JAMOPE010000159.1 GCA_027064785.1 Geobacteraceae bacterium | reverse complement strand
AACAGGGAATCCAAGTGTTGAAATTTTATCACGATACTGTTCACTGTCACCTACCAGGACAATCTGTAATTGATCGGGATGCAGATATTTACGTGCTACCCGCTGAACATCATCGATTGTGACCGCGGCTAATTCAGCTCGATAAGTTTCAAGATATTCCGGTGGATAATTATAGTAATCGAGACGTAATTTCCGACTGACAATCGAGTGGCTGTTTTCAAAAGCAAAAATAAATGAATTGATCAGGCTCTTCTTTGCCAATTCAAGTTCTGCTTCAGAAACAGGTTCTTCACGTATTTGTTCGATCAACTGCTTTAACAACGTGACAACTTCAATCGTCGACCCACTTTTAGTCTCGCTTCCAGCAACAAATAAACCCGGCAACTGACGTCCGATCTGGAAATAAGAATAAACAGAGTAAGCCAGTCCACGATCTGAGCGGATTTCCCGCATCATCCGGGAATTAAACCCACCACCCCCAAGGATAAAGTTGGCAACCTGTACTGCAAACATATCAGGATTATCTTTTTCAATTCCAGGTTGTCCCAAAAGAATTGTTGTTTGCGGAATCTTTTTATCCACCAGAATGACCTTCCCGGCGGAACCGGTCGGAGGTAAATCAAACTGGCGCAGCAGAGTCTCTCCCATTGTCCAGTCACCAAACTGCGACGTTAACGAGTCGAGCAATTCATCTTTTGTCACATCGCCCGATACTGCCAACCAGACATTCTGTGGCTGGAAGTAACGCTGATGTAACTGCAGCAGGTCTGCACGTTTGAAGCTTTCAACCCCGCTTTGCGTGGGAGAAGCCCCCAGAGGATGATCTTGATAAATTTCTTTTTTCAGTAACCGCCCGGCAATCGAACCGGGATCATCATTCTGCCGCTTGATTTGTTCCAGCATCTGAGTTCTTACCAGCTCCATTCGCTTATTATCAAAACGGGGCTGGCGCAACAATTCAGCTAATATCTCTATCCCGCGTTCAAGGTCCCCGCGGTTCAGTGACATATCGATTTCATATCCGTAAAGAGAACTCGAGACACTTAACTCGGCAGCCATCGACTCGAGTTCCGCTTCAAGTTTGTCAGGAGGCGATTGCTGCGTTCCCCCCGTCGACAACGACCTGGCGAAGAACTGTGACAAACCGGCTTTCTCAGTAGGGTCATAAATACTTCCCCCTTCGACCATCACCGTAAGTTCCACCAGCGGTAACTCATGATCTTCTTTCAAATAAACTTTCATGCCATTGTCAAGTTGCTGCTGAGCAACTTCGGGGAAATGAAAGTCCAGAGGAGGAAACGTCAGTTGATCGGGTCGTGACTGTTGACTGAAGAAAGACTGAGTACAGCCGGACAGCAGTAGGACTGCGATAAAGAGTAGCTTTTTCATTATTTCTGCTCTCCCCTCTTCAGCGTCACAACGGTTCGATTCTCATCGTTCAGATATCGCGTTGCGACAGCCATCACATCATCAGCAGTGACCTTACCAAGTTCTTCCTCATAATTGACAAGGTAATGCCAGTCACCAAGAGTCTGATACGATGACAACATCCTTGCGAGACCACTGTTCCCTTTTAATCGGCGCAACATCGATGTCATAATCTGCTTACGGGCCGTATCGAGTTCCGCTTGAGTTAATGGTTCTTTTTTCAATCGATCCAGTTCCTCATAAACCGCTTGTTCAATCTCATCACACGACCGGTTCTGGCGCGGCGTTAAAGCGACAATCATCAGATTGTTGTAACGCGATCCCGGAGCCCCGAAGACACCAACATCGGTCACCAACTGCTTCTCGAGAACCAGAGACCTATAGAGCCTGGAGGTTCGACCTTCACTCAGCACCTGCATAATAAGATCAAAAACGTAATCATCATGATGGGGCAAGGTCGGTTTGTGATAGGCAATCATCAATTGCGGTTCCGCATCAAAGTCGATAGCAACCCGCCGCTCACCATTCTGCACCGGTTCACGATCAACCACCGGTGGCACAGGAACACCACGCTTCAACTTACCAAAGTAGCGATCAACTAATTTTAAAGTTTCAGCACTATCGAAATCGCCGACCAGCGTGATTGTCATATTGACCGGCTTATAATACTTATCGAAGAAATCGCGAATTTCATCGGGATCAAGGTTTTCAATATCAGAGTTCCAACCGATCACGGGGTTGCGATAGGGATGAACCTTATAAGCGGTCGCCAACAATGTTTCGTACATTAAACCATCGGGGCTGCTTTCGTAGGAACGCCGCCGCTCTTCGTGAACAACATCCCGTTCCGTGTAAAATTCACGAAAGACCGCGTTAGCAAGGCGATCAGATTCAATCGCTGCCCACAATTCCAACTTATTTGACGGCAGGTTGATCAGATAAGTGGTCGAATCCTTGCCGGTAAATGCGTTATAGCCGACCCCGCCATTCTCAGCATAAATCCGTGAGAACTCATTTTTCACCACCAACTTTCGATGTTCCTGCTGCAGCGTCGCCAGATCCTCCCGCAATTTTTGTAACTGCTGTTGGTCTGCGGCAGGATCATTTTTTAAACGATCAATCTGCTGCCCGACTACTTTAATCTTATCGAGATAGGGCTTTTCTTTCCGATAATCTTTGGTCCCGAGGGTCTTTGTCCCTTTAAACAGCATATGCTCAAGCAAGTGGGCAACACCACGGGCGTTGTTTGGTTCGTTGACTCCCCCGACCCGGAAGCTGATATACGCTGCTACCGTCGGTGAATCGTGACGCTCGACGAGAAGAACCGTTGCGCCATTTTCCAAATGATGTTCCTGAACTTTACCAGCAAGTGTCCCAGCAAAAACTGTCGTAGACATTGCCCCTAAAACAAAGAGTAGTAAAATTGAAATACGGTACATATGTCACCTCAAAAT
>JAMOPE010000158.1 GCA_027064785.1 Geobacteraceae bacterium | reverse complement strand
TCTGTGGGGAATCACCCTGATCAGCCTGCTACTATGCCTCAATCTGGTTCGCAGCGGTGTCGGTCGCGGGCTGGCAGCCCTTGCCGGAGATGAAACTGCCGCTGCAGCTCTGGGGGTCAATACCCGCAATGCTAAAATCAAAATCTTTGTTTTATCGGCGGTTCTCGCATCCATTGCCGGAAGTCTGTTCGCCCACACCTACTCTTTTGTCAGCCCAGACTCCTTCGGTATTTTTACCTCGACCGACATGGTGATTATGGTTGTGGTTGGAGGCATGGGTTCCATCTGGGGATCGCTGTTCGGTGCCGCGCTGATGACGATGATGCCCGAATGGATGGACATGTTTGAAACCTACAAGGATTTTGTTCACGGCGGCATTCTGGTGCTGGTGCTGATGTTCCTCCCTCAGGGGCTGGTCACCGGACTGATCGAAATGGTTAAAATCAGATGGGCGCTGCGGAGGAAAAAAGATGCTGCAGCTTAAAAATGTCAGCAAAAACTTCGGTGGTCTTCCAGCCCTCAGTGATGTCTCTTTTGATGTCCCTAGGGGAAAACTGACAGCACTTATCGGGCCAAACGGTGCCGGGAAAAGCACCATGATCAACTGTATGACCGGTGTTCTTGAACCAAGTTCCGGAGAAATCACCTTTCAGCAGCAGTTGATATCAAACCTGCCGGCGTACAAAATCAGCCGGTTGGGAATTTCCCGGACGTTTCAGAACCTGAAAATTTTCCCCCGCCTGACGGTGCTGGAGAATATCCTCACCGGGTTGAGTACCGAAGGGGGCGATTCGATGATCATGGCGATGCTGCGTCTCCCTTATCTGCGTCATCAGGAACGACAACTGAAGCTACGGGCAATGGCAGCACTGGATCGCTTTGGTCTGACCGACAAAGCCAACTGGCCAGCCAGGGTCCTCGCTTACGGCGATAAAAAAAGGGTGGAGCTTGCCCGGGCCACCGTGGGAAAACCACAATTGATTCTCCTCGATGAGCCGGTCGCCGGGCTCAATGCCGAGGAAACTGCGACTATCGCCGAACAATTACGCTTACTCCGCAGCAGCGGTCATACCATGCTGCTGGTGGAGCACGATATGGATCTGGTCATGGAGATCGCCGATCAGGTCGTTGTCCTCGACAGTGGAAAATGTATTGCCACCGGGACACCCGCTGAAGTCCGCAACAATCCACTGGTCCTGGAAGCGTATCTGGGACGGATGGATGCGACGGCTTGAAAACTGTTTTTAACGGAGAGGCGGAGAGATAGAGAGAACGGAGAGAATGGCGAAAACCCAAAATAGGCACCAAGGCACCAAAAGCACCAAGAAAAAACAAAATCTCTTTTTTTGGTTTTAAAACCTTAAAAACGATTTTGACTTTGGTTCTCTTGGAGAACTTAGTGTCTTGGTGGCGAAAATTAAGGTTTTGATTTTCTCTCTCCGTCTCTCCTCCTCCGCATCTCTCCGTTAAAAACAAGATTTAAGGACTGAACCATGTTAAAAATCCAAAACCTCACCGCCCATTACGGTGCAGCTCAAGCCCTTTTCGGAGTCAATCTTGAAATCGCAAAAGGGGAAACCGTTGCACTGGTTGGTGCCAATGGTGCCGGGAAAAGTACCCTGTTGAAATGCCTTATGGGTCTGATTAAGCCCACAGGGGGCCAAATCAGTCTCGACAATAAAGATACGACCAACTCCAGTCCGGCACAGATGGTGCGACTGGGGCTGGCTCTCTCTCCCGAAGGGCGGGAGGTTTTCGGTGAGTTATCGGTGCTGGAAAATCTGCAACTGGGGGCAATTCCCCTGAAACTATCCAAGGGAGAATCAGCCCGACGGATGGATGAAGTGTTCAGTCGCTTCCCAAAACTGCAGGAGCGGCGTCAGCAACTGGCGGGAACTCTTTCAGGGGGTGAACAGCAGATGCTGGCTATGGGACGCGCACTCATGGCGCAACCGACCCTTTTACTGCTGGATGAGCCAAGTTTAGGGCTGGCACCGCTGATTACTGACGAGATTTTTTCGATTATCCACCAACTCTCCCGCTCCGGCACGACCATCCTGCTGGTAGAACAAAATGCCGCCCGCGCGCTTTCGGCCTCCGACAAGGCCTATTTATTGGCCAATGGTCATATTGTCGAACAGGGAAAAAGCGCTAAACTTTTAAACGATCCGGTCCTGCGCTCCGCTTTTCTCGGTGCTGCCAGCGAAGCCAACCCCGCTGCCAGCCGCCTGGGTGCTGCCGGACTGACCAATATCCGTCTGGAGAAACCTGCCATGCAACAACAGAATTTTATGCCGACTTTTACCAGTGAAGAAGAATTGAAGTCCCACCAGTTGGCCGGACTGAAGTGGACGGTTCGCCATGCCTATGAGGGATCAAGTGTCTACCGGCAAAAACTCGAAGCCGCCGACGTCACCCCCGAATCGATTCAATCACTGGAAGACTTGCAGAAACTCCCCTTCACCACTGCCGATGATCTGCGTGAAGGCTACCCCTTCCCGTTACGTTCAGTGCCATTTGAACAGATCGTCCGGGTTCATGCATCCTCGGGAACAACGGGAAAACGGAAGGTGCTCAGCTACACCCAGAAGGATCTCGATGACTGGACCGATTTCTTTGCCCGCTGCTATCAGATGGCCGGGGTCACCCCCCTCGATCGGGTGCAGATTGCTGTCGGATATGGCGTATGGACGGCGGGAATGGGCTTCCAGCTTGGCTGTGAAAAGGTTGGTGCACTGGCAGTTCCCGTCGGGCCCGGAAATATCGATATGCAGATCCAGTTCCTTCTCGATTTCCAGTCGACGGTTTTCTGTTCCACCGCATCGATGGCACTGTTGATGGCTGAGGAGATTCATAAACGTGGCGTGGCTGATCAGATCGCAATTAAAAAAATCATCTACGGTTCCGAACGCTCGAGCCGCTCGATGCGGCAGAAAATTTCTGAACTGTTCGGTGGCGCAGAGCTGTTTGATATCACCGGTCTGACCGAACTTTACGGCCCCGGCACCGGGATCGAATGCAGCGAACACGACTGTATCCACTACTGGGGCGATTATTACATCCTCGAAATCCTCGATCCCGAAACTCTCCAGCCGGTTCCTGATGGCGAATGGGGCGAAATGGTTGTGACAACTCTGTGCAAAGAAGGGGCACCACTGATCCGCTATCGCACCCGCGACATCACCCGGATGATTCCCGGTCGTTGTCCCTGCGGCAGTATTCTGCCCCGCCATTCACGAATCAAAGGGCGCAGTGATGATACGATCAAATTCCGTGGCGTTAATATCTACCCCAGCAGTATCGACACCATCCTCTCCGCCGTCCCGGGAATCGGCTCCGAATACCAGATCCACCTCACCCGCGATAATGCCGGGCGTGACCACATGCGGCTGGTGATTGAACGGGCCGAAGGGGTCGACAGCAAACGCGGGCCCGAACTGAGTCACGAAATCGGTCATCAGATCAAAAAACAGTTACTGGTTTCAGTTGAATTGGAGTTGGTTGATTACAGCAGCCTGCCACGGTCGGAGAGAAAGAGTCAGCGGGTATTTGATAACCGGATTCAGGATGAAATTGTTTAGTATTTTGCCCCCTGCCTTTAACAACTAAAACAATTTGCTTCCAAGCTTCGCGTTAACGGCAGGTGACACAAAAGTCGCTTCCCCGCTTTCGGCTTTGGGATATTGGACACCCAGAACCAGGACTTCGGAGGTGACCGGCCCCATCTGGCGGGGTTCAAAGTTCAGGACGCCCAGAACAAGTCTGTCCTTAACCTCCTCTATGGGATGTTGAGTAAACCTGCCATAGCTGATTCGCTGACCGAATTTACCGAAATCTATGGTCATCCTGTAGGTCGGCTTATGGGTTTTTGTTTCAAGTTCAGCCGAAATAATTCTACCGACCCTTATGTCCAGTTTCTCGAAGGACTCTTGGTATGAAACAATCGGTTTTGTCTCTTTAACCATACGCTTACTCCCGTCCCGTCGGTTTCGACCGCTCTTTTTTATCCTCCAGCCAACCGTTACTGACGTTGTCCCTGAAATCAAACTTGGGCACATATGGTTTTATATCAATCAATGGTGTTTTATCCAGAACATCAATTTCACTGACTTCTAGAATATTTTTATCCCTTTTTTCCAATTTCACGATTGAGATCCCGATACCATTCGGGCGGCAGGGGTGGCGGGAAGCGAATACCCCGTGAGGCGTGTCATCCAGAAACGGGGGACGGGACAATTCAACCGCCCCGGCACGGTCAAAAATGTAAAAGAGGATCAGATGGGAAAAGGTTTCAATGGTTTCCAACCCCTCTTCGTATTCAGGAAACAGCTCGATAAAACCTTCCCCTTCGGGAGTCATATACCCCTGAATAGGGCACTCATCTTTTGTTTTGTAGGGGCTGTGAATAATCCCGATCTGCTTAATATCAAATTTTTTTGTCATGTTTTTATGCCCGGAAAATAATTAAAAATCATCCCATCCATCAAGAACCGACGACTGATTATAGGCCGAAACAGTCGCTTCAAAAAAATTACTTTTGACACTCCCTTCCCCTTCGGTATCGGCCAGTTTTTCGAGATGTTTGTAGGGGTTGATTTCGTACCCCTCATACAGTTTACCGCCAAACCCCAGTTTGCTCCAGCGGGTTGATCGCCAGTCCCTCTGCCGCCCACTGAATCACTTTGCGAATCTTTGATATATCGAGGGATGCGGGCTCCCCGTTGCGTTTTATAACCCGATAACGCTTTGCCATTTATATTTCTCCTTACTGTAAAACCACCATATCTAGTGTTTGAATTGAGGGAGTATACACTCTATAGGGGAAAATATAATACCAAAATAGTAATCGATCATCGTAAAGATTGTGTGGTATAATTATTTTTTTGTTTTATACTTTGAAAAGAATTAAGCTCAAGCAATATGACCACCCAATGATCCAACATTGGCAAACCACTCAACAAAAAGAAGATCATCATGAATCTGAAGACCTCCTGTCTACTCGTAACCACTTTGCTGATCCTCTTTGCTTGCAGTAGCGACAAAACAGTGCCACCCCAGGCACCGCCGCCGGAGGTCAGCGTTTACACAACAAAAAATGAAGATGTCCCACTTTATCTGGAATTCCTCGGTCAAACATCCGGATTGAAAGATATTGTTATTCGGGCCCGGGTTGAGGGCTTTCTGGAGGGAATTCACTTTAAGGAAGGATCGTCGGTCAAAAAAGGCGATTTGCTCTATACCCTTGAGAGCCAACCTTTTGAAGAAAAAGTCTCTGCACGGATGAGTGCCGTGGCTGAAGCCAAGACGATGCTGGCCAAAGCTAAGGGTGATCTGGGACGAATCAAGCCTCTGGCTGAAATCAACGCGGTCAGCCAAAGTGATCTGGATGAAGCCGTTGCCACCTATGATGCGACCCTCTCCTCAGTTGAAGCAGCCGAAGCAAACCTGCGTGCTGCTCAAATTGAGCTGAGTTATACAAAAATCAAGTCTCCGATTAGCGGCATCATTGGCAAAACAGCAGCTAAGGTTGGTGACTTTGTCGGTCAAAATCCCAACCCTGTTATCCTGAACACCGTTTCACGGATTGATACAATTCTTGTGACCTTTTTTATTACCGAGACCCAGTATCTATTCATTGCCCGCGAAGCAATAAATGATTCGCAATCCCGTGAAGGATCAGCCGAAATGGAGTTGATTCTGGTTGATGATTCAACTTACGGACACAAAGGAAAAGCAGATTTTCTTGACCGCGAAATAAATCCAATGACAGGTGCCATTCTGGTTCAGGCCTCCTTCCCTAACCCGGAAGGACTATTGAGACCGGGGCTGTTTACCAAGGTTCGTATTCAGAAACAACTGGTCAAAGACGCCATTTTGATCCCTCAACGCTGTGTTACTGAACTTCAGGGTATCCACAATGTCTTCGTTGTCACCCCGAAAAATAAAATTGAAACACGTAAAGTAACCGCCGGAGACAAGGTGGGATCTTTCTGGCTGATCGAAGAGGGACTGAAAACCGGAGAGCATGTCGTCTACGAGGGTTTGCAGAAAATCAGAGATGGTGTTCAGGTCAAAACCGTTCCCGCCGACCTTTCCGCGGTACAGGGGGAAAAGTAATCCACCATGGGTGATTTTTTTGTCAGACGGCCCATCGTGGCCATGGTTATCGCAATCTTTATGGTGATTATCGGGAGCGTATTCCTAAGTGGACTGCCAACGGAGCAGTATCCAGACATTACGCCACCAATCGTTCAGGTCAAAGCAAGCTATACCGGGGCCAACGCCATCAACGTTGAGCAGTCTGTTGCAACGCCTCTGGAGCAGCAGATTAACGGTGTCGATAACATGATTTATATGAAATCGACCAATGCCAATGATGGCACCATGACCATCAATGTCTCGTTTAAAATCGGGACCGATCCCGATATGAATACCGTTTTTACCCAGAACCGGGTTGCAGCAGCCACAGCAAAATTACCGGAGGAGGTTAAACGCCTTGGTGTCAGCACACAAAAATCCCTGCCCAACATTCTGATGCTGATTTCCCTGACAGCCGAAGATACAAATTTTGATCAGCAATTTCTCGGCAACTATGCACTGATTAATATCAAAGATATTCTCGCCCGGATTAAAGGGATCGGACAGGTCGACATTATCGGTGCCAGTGACTATTCGATGCGTATCTGGATCAAACCGGATCGTCTTGCCCATCTGGGGATCTCTGTCCCTGAAATTGTCGATGCAATCCGCGCCCAAAGTGTTGTTGTCCCGGGGGGAAAGTTCGGTGCGGAGCCCGCACCACCCGGCAATGAATTTACCTATACCGTCCGGATGCCCGACCGTCTACAAAATGAAAAAGAGTTCGGTGAGATTGTTATCCGTACCAGTGAAGATGGCTCGCAGGTCAAAATCAAGCATATCGCCCGGGTTGAACTGGGAGTTGAAACTTACAACGCCTTTACCCGTCTGGACGGCAAGCCCTGCGCTATGATCGCTCTCTATCAGGCCCCCGGATCCAATGCTGTCACGCTGGCTGAACAAGTCAAAACCACCATGGAGGAAATGGCAGAGACTTTCCCCAAAAGCATGACCTATGACATTTCACTCGACACAACGAAAGCAATATCAGCGGGAATTTCCGAAATTGTTACAACTCTGATTATTGCTCTGGCTCTGGTTATTCTGGTGGTCTATATCTTTATTCAGGATTGGCGTGCCGCACTCATCCCGACAATCGCAATTCCGGTTTCTCTGATCGGTGCATTTATCCTTTTCCCGGCAATCGGTTTCACTGTCAATGTCCTCTCCCTTCTGGGACTGGTGCTGGCGATTGGTATCGTTGTTGATGATGCGATCGTTGTCGTTGAAGCAGTACAGGTCAATATCGAAAAAGGGATGGCCCCGAAAGAAGCAACCAAAGCAGCAATGAAGGAAGTTACCGCGCCGATCATCGCAACGACTCTGGTGCTTGTCGCTGTTTTTATTCCGGTTGCGGCTATGGGTGGAATTACCGGACTCCTTTATCAGCAGTTTGCCATTACTGTTGCTGTTTCTGTTGTCTTTTCTTCGATCAATGCCCTGACTCTCAGCCCCGCACTCTGTGGTTTACTGTTACGAAAACAACAACCCGTCAGAGGGCCTCTTGGAGCTTTTTTCAAACTATTCAATACATTCTTCGACAAGGTCACCGGTGGCTATACCTGGCTGACCCGGATAGCAACACGCCGTATCGCAATTGGTCTAATCCTCATTCTGGGGCTGAGCATCGGAACCGGATTCCTTGGAAAAGCGATCCCCGGCGGCTTTATGCCGAGTGAAGATATGGGCTATCTGCTGGTTAATATCCAGCTGCCTGATGCCGCATCACTGCAACGGTCCGATGTCGTCGTAAAAAAGATAGAGAAAATTATCAGCCAGCATGAAGAGGTTGAATACATCACTGCAGCAACGGGATTCAGTATGATTTCCGGCAGTATGTCGTCAAACTCCGGTTTCATTTTTGTCTCTCTGAAAGACTGGAGCTTACGCGAAAAAACGGCAAATGACGTTGTTGCCGCCATAAATCGGGATCTCTTTCTCCAAATTAACGAAGCACAGGCCTTTGCCTTTGGCCCTCCGGCGATTCCCGGGCTGGGAAATGGCTCAGGCTTTTCAATGATGCTTCAGGACCGTGGCGGAAATACTCCGGAATATCTCGCGAAACATAGCAGTGCCTTTATCAAGGCAGCGATAGAGCGACCCGAAATCGGCTCAGCCTTCACCACATTCCGCGCAAGCGTGCCGCAACGTTACATAGAGGTCAACCGCGACAAGGTTCTCAAAGCCGGCATTGCTCTCAACGATATCTACACGACCGTCGGAGCCTTTCTTGGTGGCTCATATGTCAATGATTTTAACCGCTTCGGACGACTCTACAAAGCCTACATCCAGGCGGAACCGGAATATCGACTCAGCGAAGACCGGCTCAATCTGTTCTTCGTCAAAAACAGTGATGGAGAAGGTGTCCCCCTCAGTGCCTTCGTTAAAATCAGAGAGATCTCCGGACCTGACTTCACCAACCGCTTTAACCTTTATCGTGCTGTTGAAATAACTGGCAGCCCGGCCCCCGGATATACCTCTGCTCAGGCCATAACGGTGCTGGAAGAGGTGGCAAAAGAAGTGCTGCCTTCGGGGATGGACTACGCCTGGAGCAACATGTCCTACCAGGAAAAACAAGCGTCCGGAGCAGCGGGAGTCGTCTTTGCGTTTTCACTTCTGTTTGTCTTTTTGATTCTTGCTGCTCAATACGAAAGCTGGTCTCTCCCCCTGAGTATTTTGCTGGGGACTCCATTCGCAATTTTCGGTGCTTTTATTGCTCTATATGTCGCCCGGATCTTCAGTACAAGCTTCGAATTAAATATTTTTGCCCAGATTGCCCTCGTCATGTTGATTGCGATGGCTGCCAAGAATGCAATTCTGATTGTTGAATTCGCAAACCTGGAATTTCAAAAGGGAGCATCTCTTTTTGACGCCGCAGTCAAAGCGGCGGAGCTCCGCTTCAGACCGATCCTGATGACTGCCTTTTCCTTTATTCTCGGGGTAATGCCATTAGTGATGGCATCGGGAGCAGGAGCCGAAGCCCGGGTGGTTATGGGAGTCGCACTATTGGGGGGGATGACGCTGGCAACCCTTCTGGGAGTTTTCTTTTATCCGATGCTTTTTGTCTTTATTGGTAAGATGGCAGGATACGAGAAAAAACGGGAGCTGGCACTAAGCAAAAAAGGAGAGGCATCATGAAAACTCTTCGGACTGTTCGTTGCTGGATGCCACTGCTTCTATTGCTCTTCATAAGCGGTTGCGCGCTCGGACCTGACTTTGAAGTCCCCGAGCAGACAATCCCTGAAAACTTTCGCACATCCCCGGCAATCAGCCAGAAAGAAGCTGCAAACCTAGAGTGGTGGACTCTGTTTGATGATCCACAACTTTACACCCTGGTCACAGCTGCACTGGAAAACAACCGAAATCTTAAAGTTGCCAGCAGCCGAATTGAGCAGGCACGTGCCAATGTTGGCTTTACCAAGGCCGATAAATATCCGCAGATCAATATTGAAGGTGGTGCCCAGGTCGGTAATTTCAACCGGGGATCACTATCCAGCGACACTAATACCAACCTCTATCTTTCGGTGCCATTGCGCTGGGAAATTGATTTCTGGGGGAAATTCCGTCGCGCCAGTGAAGCTGCAAGGGCCGAACTTCTGGCCTCAGATTTCGGCTTCAAAGCGATTCAGCTGGCTCTGATTTCAGATGTTGTCACCAACTATTATCAGCTTCTCGATTTTCATCAGCGGCTCAACATTGCCACATCAACCCTCGCTTCAAGAGAGATAAGTCTAGACATTATTAAGAAACGGTTTGAAAAAGGGATTATTTCTGAGCTAGATGTTAACCAGGCTCAGATTCAAAAAGAAATAGCCGCTGGAGCTATCCCGTTTTATCAACGAGCCATTGCTAAATCTGAAAACAATCTGGGTCTGTTGCTCGGTCAATTCCCACACACCATCGACCTGAATGACAGTTTCAACCCACAGATCGACCTGCCGGAAATTCCGGTCGGGCTTCCTTCACAAATTCTTGAGAAGCGACCAGATATTGCCCAGTCACTCTACTTGCTCCAAGCTCAGAATGCACAGATTGGTGTTGCACAGGCACTGCGGCTACCGGCAATCTCACTCACTGGAGCACTGGGAGTTGCCAGTACGGAATTAGCTTCTGTCACCACTGATGGTGGCGGGTGGTCTGTTGGCGGGGGTCTTCTTGGCCCCCTGATCGATTTCGGCAAAAACAGAAATCGGGTGGCCATTGAAGAACAGAGAACTCAGCAAGCCCTTTTCCAATACGAAAGTACTGTCCTGAATGCATTTCGGGAGGTCGAAGATGCCCTGATTGAGATCAAAACCTATCAACAGGAACTGGAAACACTGGTTCGCCGGCTGAAAGCGGCAAAGAATGCTAATAAGCTCTCGAAGAAACGCTACGATAAGGGATTCAGCAGTTACCTTGAGGTCCTTGACTCTGAGCGGACTTTGTTTGAGGTCGACCTCAAAGTTTCAGACCTGCAACGTCAATACCGCAACGCCTACGTTAATCTCTACAAAGCTCTTGGCGGTGGCTGGAGTTCTAAAGCCGAAAAAGAGGCTGTCCAAAATCAGGATCAGGAGTCAGATTGAAAAAACTGACTCCAAAATATCTCACCGCCAGAAGCTTACCTCCTCTGTCTGTCCTAACAGGGTGAACCTCTCTTCGTTTTTGACATTGACTTAGCTGGTCTCTTGGACTATCTTGCTATCGTGTACTAGTACAATAGTACGCGATAGCTTGAAGAACAATTGGTCTATTCAACTGATAACTCTCAAATTTGTCGAAAAAGGAGCCCTCAATGAAAAAAATCGCGTCACTGCTCATCTGTCTGCTGCTAGCCGCCTCATCGGTCATGGCTACGGAGACAATTAAATTGGGGGCTTTCTTCGACCTGTCGGGGCGGGCAGCTTTTATCGGGACACCAACAAAGCTGGTTGCAGAAATGGTGGTCGATAAGATCAATGCTGAAGGGGGAATCAATGGCAAGATGCTGGAACTGGTTCTTGCCGACACTCAGGCCAATCCGGCAAAAACAGCCTCGATTGCCAAAAAATTTATCTATAAAGATAAAGTTGTCGCGATTATCGGGCCGACATTGACCGATACCGGAATGAACGTCAAAAAAGTGGTCGATAAAGGGCAAATCCCAATCTTCATGACCGTTGGTGGCGATCCTGTCATCATGGGTGGAAAATTCGGACCCTACAAGTGGGTTTTCAAATCACCACAGCGTTCCAGTATTGCCGTCAAGCGGCTGTTCATATATCTCAAAGAAAAGGGACTGACCAGGGTTGCCCTGCTGTCGGCAGCCGACGGTTTTGGGAAAGATGGTTCCCGCTGGATGACCAAGCTGGCTCCCGAATACGGGATTGAACTGGTCGCGCATGAATCCTTCGGCACCCGTGATACCGACATGACAGCTCAGTTGACCAAAGTAAAAAACAGTCATCCACAGGCCCTGATTGCATGGACTATCGGGCCAGCCGGTTCAATTATCGCTAAAAACAAGACCCAGCTTGGGATTGATCTCCCCCTCTTCCAATGCCACGGTCTGCCCGACCCTAAATATATCGAGCTGGCCGGAGCTGCCAGTCAGGGCGACCGGATGCCGGCAACCAAACTGATGGTTGCTGATGAACTTTCTGATGATGATCCGCAGAAGCCGGTCATTCAGGAATTCATCAAACTCTACAAGGAAAAAGGCTACGACAAACAGTTCCCGATCAATACCCATTCCGGCTATGCCTGGGATGCCATCATGATTGTCGCCAATGCCATCAAAAAAGTAGGAACAGATCCCGCAGCATTACGAGCAGAAATTGAAAATACGAAGAATTATGTTGGGATTTCCGGAACATACAATATCACTCCGGAAGATCACAATGGTCTGGATGTCAGCTCTATGGTGATAGTTCAAGTCAAAAACGGAAAGTTCATCCTAGCTGACTAAGATAACTCAATTTACTTTTCTGCTATAAGAGGGTCTCTCCATTCGGGGGAGGCCCTCTTTTCATTTTACTTCTGTTGACCCTTTCACCGCAGAAATGATACCACTGCAGCCTCACAGCGTATTTGATCTTTACCGATAGAGCCTCCATGATACACCGTAAACGCAAACAGTTTAAACTCCTGAAAATTGAAGCAAAGCAGCTGATTCCATTAGCCGCGCCAATTTTAGCCGCGCAGCTGGCACAACAGACTCTGGCCTTTGTTGATACCGTGATGGCGGGACGTGTCAGTGCAACAGATCTGGCTGGAGTTGCTGTTGGTGGGAGCATCTGGGGTCCAATTTTTCTGTTCCTTTATGGAGTCCTTCTGGCGATCACCCCGATTGTTGCCCAGCTCCATGGAGCGGGGAAAACAGAAGAGACCGGCCCTTTGGCAAGGAAAGGGGTTCTCGTCGCGTTACCACTGGTCATTATCGCAATAATTCTGCTCCAGAATGCCGGCCTCATCTTCCGTTGGATGGATGTCGATCCGCAGGTTGCGACAATTTCAACCGATTACCTCAAAGCAATCTCCTGGGGCGTTCCGGCTCTGGCACTATTTTTTCTGTTACGAAACTTAAGCGAAGGAATGGGGCTGGTTCGACCAAGTATGCTTATTGGCCTTGCCAGCATCCCGGTCAATATTGCCGGGAACTACGTTTTCATTTATGGCAAGCTGGGATTGCCCGCCATGGGTGGAATCGGCTGCGGCTGGGCCTCAGCCCTTAGCCTCTGGTTCATGTGCAGCTGTATGGTCCTGACCATCTGGCGAGTCAGGCGCTATGATAAAACCCATTTCTTTGACCTCAATAAAACCTGTGGCACCGAAGGAGCACCGCAGCTGCTTCGACTGGGGCTGCCAATTGGACTATCTCTCTTGGTTGAAGCCAGTATTTTTGCCCTGATTGCTCTCTTTTTATCTCCGCTGGGGGCACTCACCGTTGCGTCACATCAGATCACCCTCAATTATTCATCGATGATTTTTATGATCCCACTGAGTCTGGCCAGTGCCATCACAATTCGGGTTGGCCACGCAATTGGCAGGCAACGCTTTGACAGAGCCCGCCTTTCCAGCCGAACCGGGCTATTGCTCAACTCTTCAATTGCGATTGTCACTGCAACATTGACTTTATGCTTTGCCGAAAAAATTGCCGGGATCTATACCCAGAACCCGCAGGTTATTGGGATTGCTGTTGGTCTTCTCTATCTGAATGCACTGTATCAGGTCTCAGATGCGTTTCAAATTGGCGCAGCAGCAGCTTTGCGTGGGTATAAAGATTCCCGTGTCCCGCTATTGATGGTCATTGTTTCCTACTGGATCATCGGGTTGCCACTTGGTTACAGTCTGGCACTGACAACCTTCTGGGGGGCTCCTCTCGGGGCAAAAGGTTTCTGGATCAGTCTGATTATCGGTCTCAGTGTTGCGGCAGTGCTGCTGGGTCTCCGTTTATACAGAGTTTCTCATAAAGAAACTGCCACTTCATGTTGATAAATAACAGCCATACAGTATAATATTATTGCAATATATAGATTTCACTCAATCTCAATCGAAAAATTCCAAATGGGAACAATCGATGAAATACGATTTTGATTTCAGCCATATCCCCGACTACGTTGTGATTAAAACGGGAAAATTCGCCGTTGTTGAGGATTTTTACAAACTTCTGAAAGATTTACTGACATCACCAAAGTGGATTAAGGGAACACCGCTGATTATTGACCATCAGTACCTTGATTTGAAAAAAATGACTTTTGCCGATGTTCAAATGATCCTCTCTATCTTCACATTTAACAGTAAAAAGCTCGAAAGTAAGAAATGTGCCTTTGTCATTCAGAGTGACAATAAAGATCTCTGTGATCAACTTTCCAAACTTACCGACCCCGAATCAACCTGCATTATCCGTTTCTTTTCGACCCTTCCACCCGCCAAAGTCTGGGTTTCCAATTAGAGTCCCGTGCGGTTACTTCCATCTATTAATTCTGGCCCTGCTGCCTGCGTTGCTACTCTCCTTGATGTCGGTGCTGAAAGTACCGGGGCACAGATTTCCATTGCCCTGACACGCTGTTAGTTCTTCTGCCCGTTCAATGAGATCAGTCCCTCTTTCTGGACCTTGATTTTTGGCATAAAGCCACCAACATCGAGGTACGCCGTCAGATCAAATTTGAACTGATCACGCGGCTGATTCATCAGATCGGTAAACAGGCTGAGGGTACTAAAAAGATCGGGTTGCACCTGCAGGACAACATCTCCTTCACCGTAGGCTTCAATCACCGGGAGCTGATTTGCAACACCGCTGAGAACCCGATGTCCTTCCAGATCAACATGGTAGCTGATTCCTTCCAGCGTCAACTCCGTCCGGTTGGGATTTATCACATGGAGACCAATTTCAAACACTGGAAGAGCTCCCTGTCCCGGTAACACCCGGAAACTTTTCACGCTGACGGTTGGAGTCTCAAAATTCGGATAAAACTGTGCACAACCAACCAGAGAAAACACTACCAAAATCAGGATAAACCGTCTGTATGTCATAAAAACCTCTGCTAAGAGTTCAGTAAGTATAGATCCGACGCAGCCGTAGTTCCAAACGTCCTGCCAACCATGAACAACTGTAAGTAAGGATGAAGTAAAGAACGGTGACACTGATCCAGACTTCAAACGTCAGATATGTCGCTGCCATCAGCTCCATCCCCTGAAAAGTCAGCTCCTGAATTGAAATGACCGATACAATTGCTGAATCCTTAATTGTTGAAATCGCCTGTCCCGCCAACGGCGGAATCATCCGCTGAAATGCCTGCGGAAGAATAATATAGCGTAACAACTGCCAGCGTCGCATTCCCAAAGCCCGGGCGGCTTCCCACTGTCCTGACTCAATTTGGTTGATTCCAGCCCGGACAATT
>JAMOPE010000157.1 GCA_027064785.1 Geobacteraceae bacterium | reverse complement strand
AATGACGACACCTGCTCCGACCCCACGGCAACAGCACTGTCGGTTAATCCCAGCGCAACATTCATCCACGCATATTTCAATGCACTCATTCCAGAGGTGCAGACTCCCGTGGCACTGTGGGTTTCGCAAGGTAGCCCACCCAGTTCACCGTGAACCATCGGGCCCTGCCCCGGCAGAATCTGGTCGGGGGAGGATGTACCACAGCTGAGACATTCAATCTCATCCAGCGAAAAATCGGGGTGTGGCTTTAACCGCCGGACTGCTTCGGCGCTCAGTTGGGCATTGGTATGAGTCATCTCCCCCGTGTCTGGATCAATGGCATAGTAGCGAGTCTGAATTTTGTTATTTCTCAGAATAATCCGCCGAGTCCGGGATGGGACCTGGTTTACCATGCCGAGTATCACTTCCATCTGATCGTTGCCGACAGGTTGATTGGGAAGGTAAACTGCAAGGTCGTTGATATATACTGACATAAAACTAAACCTTTGCCTGACTGTGCCCTTCGTGGAGCAGCGCAGCGTAACGTTGATAAAAAATCTCTTCGTCCAGCCGGGTCGGCAGGACGGCGTTGATCAAAGTATAATAGTCGAGGTCGTGGATTGTAATCTGTGATTGCAATTCCCGATACAGCGGTGTCCCCGGCAGCGGGGTCAAAATTGTGTGCATCGGCAGATCGATCTCCTGCTTGCGGACAAACTGTTCCAATTGATCGAACTGTTCCTCAGTGTAATCGGGAGAGATAATGAAATCGCCAACAATTGTCAAGCCTATCCGGTGAAGTATCTCGATAGCTTTCCTGTTGGTTGCCGCATTATTTTCCTTATTCAGTGCCCCGAGGGTTGTATCGTCAATTTCTTCAAAACCAATCACGACTGCCCGTAGCCCGATTTCTTTCCAGCGTTTCAGCAGCTCCGGCTGACGGACAACCATGTCGGATCGGACATCAGCGAGGTATTGCTTTTTGATGCCTGCGGCTTCGATTGCATTGGCAAGTTGCCAGGCGTGTTTTGGGTTGCCGAAACTATTGGCATCGACCAGCCGGATCACCGGGGTCTCCTGTAATGTCTGAATATCCCGTAGCACAGCTTCAATTTCTGCGGTCAGATAACGCCCACCCGTCAACGGGGCGATACAGCAGAAGCTGCAATTGTAAGGACAGCCCGCTGCACTTGCAACCAGACCCATTTTCAACCCCAGACTTTCCAGAGAGTAATGGCAACGGTAGTTTTTCACCAGATCGTAGCGTGGTGCAACGTTATTGACCAGATCGGATTGAGTATATTGGCGCGGTGTCCAGCAAAGCTGCTTGCCGGGTGTTACAGGTGCAATGCCGGAAATATCCTTGTGGTGTCCTGTTTCAAGGGTTTCAACCAGTTCGGCAAAACTCTGTTTACCTAGACCGATGACAATCGAGTCAATTTCCTCCCGATTGAAAAACTCTGGATCTGCGGAAGCGTGGGTGCCCCCGACAACGGTATGAGCGGAAGAGACCTGTCGAACCTGTTGTGCAAGTTTGATGACGGTATTTGCTTCGCAAGTCATCGCCGTAAATCCAACGATATCGGGCTTGAACTCTTGTAGCTTTTCTAAAAAGCCGGATGTTTCGATCTTTAGGTCAAAAATGCTGATGTCGTGTTTTGCTAGGTTCCCCGCCAACGCTTCAAGCGCCAGTGGTTCGCCACGGAAGATCTGCTTGATGGAGTCGATGCCATACCGTTCTTCAGGGATGCTGCGACCACAATTGGGGGGATTAACAAAAAGAATACGCATCGAAACCAGCCAGCTGATAATTGGTCAAGAGAATAAACACAAAATCCCCGTTCAAGAACGAGGATTTTGCAACATAACATGAACTTTTAAATCGCCGCTACTATTTTGCCAGAATGTTATTTAATTGGCCGATAGTGTTACGGTTTAATGTCTGAGCGCAATATGTGCCACCTTTGCTGGAACCGACACCATCTTTCCATTCGTTGACCAGTTTTTTCTGGCTGTCAAACAGCTGATATTTGAGATCAAGGGACGACCCGCCGGCACCGAAACCGACAAATGCCCGGGCTGCCCTGTTTCCAGGTCTAAACTTGTCAACATCGATAATCAGAAGGTGTCCCGGGCCTTTAAAATCGCTACGATTTTTCAGCAGCTTGGCTGTATAGCCTGCTCGGCTCAATTGTTTGATGATATCACGGTCCATCCATGCACAGACCCGTTTAAGCTCAACAACTTGATCATTGGTCATTTTGCTGGTATCGCCACGGAGAGAAAGAACCGAAATTTCACCGGAAGCTCCCTCTTTGAATGTTGCTTTTGTGCTATTGCAGCCCGTGGTCAAAAAGGCAAAAAGGATGAGAAAACTGAATAATAGTGATTTTTTTAGCAAAATGTCCTCCTCGTAGATATTGTGGTTAGAGTAGTGTAATGAAGTAAAGCCGAAAGATAAGCTGTTTTTCGTTATTTGTCCATATTTAAAATAATCAATGAAACTTATTCAAATATTTAAGTGAAGAAGCCCCGGAAACAAAAAAGGGTTACGCCAAATGACGTAACCCTTTAAATTTGCTGGTGCCCAGAGACAGAATCGAAATACCTGAGCTGCGCGTCTACCCTCAGGGGTACCCCCTCCGGAGTACCTTTTGAAAAAAGAGTAATGTGATTAGCTATTCCCGGCCTTATTTTGATACCCGCGAAAAATTCTAGCGGTAAATCCATCGCCGAAGCCATGACCACATACTCGAACAACGAAGAAACCCCATGATTCAGCACAGAAAATCGGAAGTGTGGTAGAATTAACTGAAGTTTAGAGTTTCACCACTCCCTGAACTCGCTTAATCGGGGAGCAAAATCGTTCTTTGATATTTGAAAATTATCGAAATTCTGCGGTTTGTCATCTGTCAG
>JAMOPE010000156.1 GCA_027064785.1 Geobacteraceae bacterium | reverse complement strand
TAAACCAGCCGTTGTTCCGCCCGACCCAACCGCAGAGATCACTGTCGTTGAGACAGCATCACCATCCAACAGTGCAATATCGGCAACCAGCTCTTCAACCGTAGCAACATATCCCCAGCTACCGAGGGCATTTGACCCCCCTTCGGGGATAATATAGGGAGCCGCTCCTTCAGCCAGAAGTTGTTCGGCGTACCAGGCAAATAGCATATCGCGCTGCTGATACTGTTCCGGGGTAATCCAGAGAATTCTCGCATCAGCGAGGCAATCGAGAAGGATATTGGCCTCAACCGATGGTGGATTCTCCGGATCGGGAGTCCGTAGCAGTAAAACGGCCTTCATTCCTAGTTTCTTTGCGGCAAACGCCGTGGCCCGACAGTGGTTCGATTGTGCCCCGCCACAGGTGAGAACCGTATCGGCTCCCAGTTTTTGTGCATGATGAAGAATAAACTCAAGCTTGCGGACTTTATTTCCCGACAGCTCCGTCCCGGTATAATCATCACGCTTAAAATAGATTTCGACACCGTACTTCTCGCTCAATCGTTCCATCTTTTCCAAAGCGGTCGGTGTTTGTGCCAAATTAACCCGTTCAGGGTATTCAAATGAGATCGGCTGTGCCACAGGAACCTCCAATAATGTCATGTCACGAAAGTGGATTCTTAAATAACTTTCTATTTAGCGATCCGGGCACTGATGACCTTGCCCCGGATATTTTTCAGATCATTGAAGGGACCGATTCCGGTCGAAAAGATTTTTGCCTCTTTGGCCTTCAATCTTTCTGAACTCTGTAATTTCACCTGTCGAACCTGCCCGTTAACATCGTGAAACTGAACTATATAGTTCACCTGATCAACGGCCTGATCGGTGATATTTCGGACCTGAACAAGCAGGTAATGACTTTCATCCAGCCCGAATCGCAGCTGCAAATATTTGTGGGGATTATCGGGGAGATCAAGTTTGACCAGTGAACGACTCGCCGCCTGCCCCGCCTCTGACCGTGATCCTGCTGCTGCGGCAAAATATTTCTTTGCCATTGCCCGATCACCACTGATTAACGACTGCTGACCGAGAGCATTCAGTGCAGGAGCCGTTGGCAGATACTCAAGGCTCTTCTTCAGATCGGCTTCACCCTTTGCCGTCTCATTTAATTTCAGACGAGCCAGCCCGCGTTGTAAATAATAGTGGAAATATTCACTGTTCCGCGCCAGAGCCCGATCATAGTTGGTCACTGCATCACGATAACGTTTCTGCTTCAGACGGATATCACCCCGCAACGAGTGAAATAATGCCTCTCGCGGCTCCATGTCCAATGCTTTGTTAGCAAAACGGAGAGCCCTCTCGGTATCGCCGTCCTGAAGAGACTTACGACCAATATCGTAAGCTTTGTAGGCGTCGCGGTCCTTGAACAAAGGTTCCATCGCTCTGAGATACTCTTCCCGCCCGATTTTTCCACCCGGCGGCAATGTCGCTGCAGTTTTACGGTTGGCATCTACCCGCTCCTGAGATGGCGGGTGACTGGCGAACAATCCTTCCAACCAGTTTGCCTGTTTCCCTTCGGAAAGACGGACAAAGGTCTGTTGTAATTTAATCGCAGCATGAGGATCGTAACCCGCTCGCGACATATATATCATCCCGTAATAATCGGCCTCACGCTCAGCATCACGACCATACTTCTGAGTCATCAGCTGTGCCGCAATATTCGCACCACCAATTGCCAACGCTCCATACTCGCTGTTGTGCGAAGCAATCCCCGCAGCAAGAATCGCCCCCTGTAACATCATCCCCCGCTCCATCCCCTTGGCACCGTGACGAGCTGCCGCATGGACAATCTCATGACCGAGAACCGCAGCCAATTCTGCTTCGCTTTCCAGCTCAACCAGCAAACCCCGATTAACAACGATTTTCCCTCCGGGCAAAGCCCAGGCATTAGGCGTTGAATCATTGATAACGTTGAATTCATAAGGGAGTTTTCGATCACTGACCGCCGCGAGTTTCTGCCCGACCCGTTTTACGTAACTGACAACCTGCGGCGAAACATTGTAGTCCCCACCCTGCATCTGACGGCTGGGGAGGTACTGCTTATTTCCGATACTGATTTCTGTTGCCTCCGAAACCAGCGACAGCTCATTCTTCCCCGTCACCGGATTTACGGCACATCCCGTCAGGACAAATAATAAAGCACAACAAATCCACAGTATTTTTTTCTCCATTTTTTTCTCCATTATCTTTTATAATCAGCGGACTTCGTGACATGAGAGTAGCATATTTAACCTTGTTTTGGAAAAAGAGGTCACTATGAAATATCGCATCATTCTTACCCTGATTGTCCTTCTGCTATCGACACCCCTCGCATTTGCCACGCCGAATACGATTACCCTGTATCCGCACGGAGCAAAAATTTCTGAACAGACCAAAATTGCGGCAAAAACAGATGTTGTGACCCTGCAACTTCCCAATGCCGCAATACCGCAATCCCTGAAACTGAAGCTGGAAAAAGCAGCAAAACAGAAAATCGGGGCCATTGAATTTGAATCAATCCTCCCCGATTCTTCGAGATTTCAAAAACTCAAAGACAGGATCACGAAGCTTGAGGATGACATTGCTGCCGTTGATGACCAGTTACAGGCAGATCAACTGGCCCTTGTCTATTGGAAAAAGCAACAGGAATTCCCGATAAAAACCCTGGCTGATGCTCGAGCGATGGGAAAAATTATCCAGGAAGAAAGCATCGCGTTGTTAAAAAACTCAACCCGGCTGAAAAAGAAAAAAACGACCCTTGAACGTCAACTCAAAGAGGCGCGTCACGAATTGCAGCAGAAAACCGGCAATAACCAACGCAACTGGCGCATCACGGTCAAATTAACCAGAGCCACCCAAAAACCGCTGCTCCTGACATACAGTTATCGGGTGC
>JAMOPE010000155.1 GCA_027064785.1 Geobacteraceae bacterium | reverse complement strand
CGACATTAATAGAAACACGCCATGATACTGAGTCGGAGAGGACTTCGTCAAATGATTCGGTCGAAAAATGTCATACTTATCAGGTTAGCGTGGTGTTCCTGCTTCATCGGCCGGGATAATTTCGGTTTCCCGGTTGGCTGCATCGACCCATTCGACCATTTTTTCGTGTTGCAGCAGCGTTGCTGCGTATTGCTGTGCTGTTGGGGAGAGCTGAATATCGTAGGTTGCAAATCGCAATACGACGGGAGCGTAAAAACAATCGGCAATAGAAAACTCTCCGAACAACCAGGGACCGATGCCGGCGTATTTGCGGCGGCAGTCTGACCAGATTGTGTCGATCCTCTCGACGTCTTTCAATGCTCCGGCTGAAGGTTCAATCTGCCGGATGGCGCGGCAGTTCATCGGCATTTCGTTACGCAAGGCTGTGAAACTGGAATGCATTTCAGCCGTGACGGAACGTGCCTCGGCTCGTAATGCCGGATCGGCTGGCCACCCCTGACCATCGAGATACTGTTCCGATATGTATTCACAGATGGCCAGAGAATCCCAGACCGTCAGATCCCCGTCAATCAGAACCGGAACTTTGGCAGCAGCAGAATATTTCTGAAAACGTTCTTTGATCCCCTCCGCAGCGAGTGATTCCTGAATCTCATCAAATGGAACAGCGAAAGCGGTCAGTAATAACCACGGACGCAGTGACCATGTTGAATAGTTTTTATTGCCGATGACAAGTTTCATATTTCAATCCTTTGAGATGGAGGGAGGGGAGAGACCAAAATAACTGATCGGGAACTTTCGATACAAGGGCTATTCCATTTTGCCTTTTGGTTTTTAACCATGTAGTATATGCAAGTTATTTTTTATGGCATATCACTTGAAAATTCACATCTTCATATAGGAGGCATGCATGTCTGTTAATAAAGTTATTCTGGTCGGAAATCTGGGAAAAGATCCTGAGCTTCGCTACACACCATCAGGTGCTGCGGTTGCGACATTTTCTCTGGCAACAACTGAGCGCTATAAAGATCGTGAGGGGAACCCGCAAAAAAAGACCGAGTGGCACAATATTGTCGTGTGGCGGCAACTGGCTGAAATCTGTGGAAAATATCTCCATAAGGGAAAGCAGATTTACGTTGAGGGGAAAATTCAGAATCGTTCCTACGAAGATCGTGATGGCAACAAGCGTTACATTTCTGAAGTTGTGATTAACGAGATGCAGATGCTTGGCAGCCGTGATGATAATCAGCAGAGTGGTGGCAACTCTGGTGGCGGAGATCAGAGCCAAAATCAGAATTACAACCAGGGAAGTCCTCAGCAGGGTCAGGGCTATAATAAAAATCAACCTGCCCAGAGCGGGGGCAGTCAACAATCGGGGGGTGGTTTTGAAGAGCCGGTTTTTAATCCCGATGACGAAATTCCTTTCTAATCATTTTTTCATCGTGGTCTCAAAAAGTAAAAAAGCGGGAGCCTGTCGGGCCCCCGCTTTTTTTGGTTTGCCCAGCGTAGCTGGCAACCCCGGCCGGTTGTAAGAAGCAGGCGTCACCCCGATCAGGGGGAAGATAAACCGAATCGCAAGGGCGTTGCTGGTAAAGGAGACTTCAAGGCCATAAAAATGAACTCGTGGCGAAATGCCGCAAGCCCATTGGCCAACTATGCGATGCCTAACAGCTGGTTATTGGAGCTGGGACTTTTTGAGATGAACAGCCTCAGCATTACTGAGAGAGAAGAATGAACAGGAGCCGTGTACGAGGCCCGTACGCACGGTTCTGTGAGAGGGATGAGGTGAACTTGGATTGATTCTCACCTCACCCTCCTCGATTTAAACGGTGAAATGCTGCAAAGATGGAGGTTTTAGGGGTTGCTCTCCATTTTAAAAAACGGCTTCAATAATTTTCCGTGTATTGTCTGCAACGCCATAGGTGTAGATGTGTAAACTGGGAACATTGTGGGCGACCAGATCTTTTGACTGCTGGATGGCCCATTCGGTTCCGACAACTTTTGCATCATCGTTATTTTTGCATTTGGCCAGTTCGTCGGCCAGCTCCTGTGGCAGGCTGATACTGAACAGCTTGGGCAGGACAGTCAGCTGATTTTTCAGGTTGATCGGCTTGATGCCGGGGATGATTGGAACGTCGATTCCAATAGCACGGCACTTGTTAACAAAATCGTAGTAGAGCTGGTTGTCAAAAAACATCTGGGTAACAATGTAGTCGGCACCGTTGTCGACCTTTTGCTTCAGGTAGGCGAGGTCTGAATCAAGGTTGGGGGCTTCGAAATGTTTTTCGGGATAGCCGGCAACACCGATACAGAAATCGAGGGGTGCGTTATTTTTCAAATCGGCTTCGAGATACTTCCCGTTGCGCAGATTGATGACCTGCTCAACCAGTTCGGTGGCGTTGGCGTGACCGTCGGGGTCGGGCCGGAAGACGTGGTCGGTTTTTACACCGTCACCGCGCAGTGCCAGGATGTTATTGATCCCCATAAAGTTGAGATCAATCAGAACATGTTCGGTCTCACTTTTTGAGAAGCCGCCACACAAAATATGGGGGACAACGGGGATATTGTAACGGTGTTGAATATCAGCGGCAATTGCAACAGTTCCCGGCCGTTTTCTCACCACCCGTTTCTCGATTGTTCCATCGGGACGTTCAACAAAGACCATCTCATCCCGATGGGTGGTGATGTTGATATATTTGGGATCAAAATCGACCAGACTTTCGATGGTGCGATAAATGGTCCCGGCACCACTTCCCTTAAGCGGTGGGAGAAGCTCAAAAGAGAAAACGGTCTTGTCGCTGTTATTGATAATGTCGATCACGTTCATAATAAAATCCTGAGCGATGTGGTGCTGTTACGTATCTTTGAGTCAGTCGGTAAATAAGAGTGACCTTTTTAACCTATTCGGCCTAAATCGACAATCACCTTTTGTCATTTTTTCCCTGATGACTGAATGTCGATCGTCTTACAGATTGTTGAGAAGCTGGTAGTATTCTTCCAGAGATTTCACTGATTCGAGGGTGACACGATAGAGAACCCAGCTGAGTAACAGAATGGCTACGGTCAACCCGATTTTCAATGCCAGTGATGTCTTCGGGTGCCACCAGATCAGCGGCAGGGCAAGGGGGCCGACACTGGCAAGGGCAATCGCAATCGTCGAGGTTTTAAAATACCACGGCAGTATGCCATTCCCGGGACGTGGAGGAGCTGTCGTCAGAAACTCACCACAATGTTTACATTTAATGGCTGCGTCCTGAATTTCTTCTGCACAAAACGGACAACGCTTCATCGCTATTCCTCAATCGCGGGATGCGGGCGGGCATGGTCCTCTTTCAACCCAATCAGCCGCCGGATATCTTCAAGAATCAGATAAAATGTCGGGATCAGCAATAGGGTAATCCCTGTCGCAAACAGAATACCAAAACCGAGGGAAATTGCCATCGGTACCAGAAATTGTGCTTGAACACTGGTTTCGAGAATCATCGGGGTCAGGCCGAAGAAAGTCGTCAGCGAAGTGAGGATGATCGGTCGGAAGCGTCGCGTCCCCGCTGCAACAATCGCATCGCGGAGGGGCATCCCGTTGCGGCGGTTATCGTTGATTTTGTCGATCAGCAGTAGCGAATCGTTGACCACGACCCCGGAAAGGGCAACCAGCCCGAACATACTGAGGATGCTCAGGTTGAAGCCCATAATCATATGACCCATGACTGCACCAACGATCCCGAAAGGAATTGCCGCCATAATCAGCAGCGGCTGGCTGTAACTGCGGAACGGGATCGCCAGTAGAATGAAGATGGCAACCAGTGCCAGCTCAAATCCTTCAAGCATGCTGCTGAGGGAATCCTTACGTTCTTTTTCTTCTCCCTCCATATCCCAGCTGAGTCCCGGATAGTCGCTGGTCAATTGCGGGAGCAGGTCTTTTTTCAGCTCACTGATGATCTCCTGAGCATTGGCCTTCTCAGCATTGACACTGGCCGAAATATTGATGACACGTTTCCGGTCGGTCCTATTGATTTCAGAGAAACCATACCCTTCGATAATATCAGCGGCCTGCACCAGTGGAATTTCCTGCCCGCCGGGGGTACGGATACGCATTGTTTCAAAGCTGTAGAGCTTGCGCCGGTCTGCATCAGGGTAGCGCACCATGACTTTGATCTCATTCCGCCCCCGCTGCAGGCGTAACGCTTCAGCACCATAAAATGCGGCCCGAACTTGACGGCCAAGATCACTTTCGGTGATTCCCAGTGTCCGTGCGGCCGGCGTCAATTTGAGTTTAATCTCCCGCTTGCCCCGTGCGTAAGTATCTTTGATGTCGCCGATCCCATCATATTCTTCAAGGACTGTACGGATCCGATCGGTTGCCTTTTCGAGGACTGCAAAATCTTCGTGAGCAAGTTGAATATCGATATTTGCACCGAGGCGCATCAGGTTTGAGGTGAAGGTCAGCGACTCAATCCCCGGAATTTCTCCGACTTTTTCACGCCAGAGCGATGTGATCTCGGTTGCCGGAATGTTGCGTTGCTCACTTTCGGTGAGGTACAGGACGATATTACTCAGCGATGTTTCGGCTGATGTCCCGCGGCTGACCGGTCCGCCACCGGCAATCGTCCCGCCGACAACGGTATAAACATTACGCAGGATGGTGTCTCCGGCGGGGCGTTTTGCATCGTATTCGGCGACAGTCTCCATCCCTTTTTTAAGAATAAATTGAGCAACCTGCCGGGTTTCTTCAATCGGAACACCACGGTTCATCTGGATTGCTACGGTGATCTTGTCACCATCAACTTCGGGCATAAAAGTGAATTTTATGATTCCCCCCTTGACGATCCCGACGGTCAGCATCAGGATGACCAGCCCGATGGCAAGCGAGGCGTATCGGTAGTTGAGGGTGAAATTGAGGAGCTTCTTATAGGGGCCGTTGACGAACCGTTCCATTCCCCGACCAAACAGTTGGCGGAGTTTTTCAATCTGACTGAGCAACCCGTGATTGAGTTCACGCCGCTTTCCTGAACTGAGGTGTGCCGGAAGAATTAGCAGTGATTCGATGAGTGACATCACCAGGAGTGTAATGACAATAATCGGGATCACCTTGACGAATTTCCCCATCATCCCACTGACAAAGACCAGTGGCAGGAAGGCGGCAATCGTTGTTAGAACTGAGAATACAACGGGAATCGCCACCTCCATCGCCCCGTCGATAGCTGCTTTGACGTAGGGTTTCCCCTTTTGCCGATGCTCAAAAATATTTTCACCGATGACAATGGCATCATCGACTAGAATCCCCAATGCAAGGATAAAAGCAAACAGCGAGATCATGTTGATGGAGACCCCGAGCCATGGCATAACAAATAGTGTCCCGAGGAACGAGATCGGAATGCCGAGCATCACCCATGCGGCGAGGCGAATTTCGAGGAACAGTCCAAGGATGATAATAACCAGTCCCAGCCCGAGCAGGGCATTCTTCTGCAACAGTTCCATCCGGCTGTTGAAGATCTCGGTGGTATCATTCCAGATCGCCATTTGCAGGCTTGCGGGGAGTTCCCGTCGCTTCTCTTTGACGTAGCGGATGACCCGTTCCGAGATCTCGGTGGGCTTTTGTTCTCCAATGCGGAAAACCTGCACCATCGCAGCGGGCTGCCCATCAAAGAGACCGAACGTTTCACTGTCGGCAAAGCCATCAACAACATGGGCAATATCGCCGAGTCGAACCAGACTGCCGTCTGCCTTGCTGATAATATTGATGTCGGCGTAGTCCGGTCCCCAGTAGCGTCGTTCTTTGGTGCGGAGTAGAATCTCCCCGCTGGTTGTTTTGACGGTGCCGCCCGGCAGATCAAGTGACGCTGCACGGATGCGGGCGGCAACTTGATCAAGAGTCAGATTGTAGCGGCGCAGATTCTCTTCCGGGACTTCGATTGTGATTTCAAAAGGCCGGACACCGCTGAGCTCAACTTGAGTTATGTCGGGGAGTTCGAGCAGCTCATCGCGGGTCTGCTCTGCCTTTTCCCGCAATGTTTTTTCTTCGATATTGCCATAAATAACAACGGAGATAACTTCCCGCCGGTTGGAGAGTTTACTGATGACCGGTTTTTCGGCATCTTCGGGGAAGGTGCTGATGCGGTCAATTTCACTCTTGATATCCTGCAGAATCTGATCGACATTTTCGTTGGCATAGATTTCGGCGATGACAATCCCCGACCCCTCATTGGCTGTTGATCGGACTTGTTTGATGCCATCGACAGCGGTCAAACTCTCCTCTATCTTGAGGATAATTCCTTCTTCGACCTCTTCGGGGCCAGCGCCGGGATAGGCGACGACGACAGAAACGCGATCAAGAGAGACTTCGGGAAAGACTTCCTGCTTAATGCTCGGCCCCATGATGATCCCGCCAATGACTAACGCCATCATCAACAGGTTGGCGGCAACGTGGTTACGTGCCATCCATTTTACGGCCCCTTTCATTGTTGCTGCTCCTGTTTAAGGGGACGCAGTAACATCCCTTCGGCCGCTGCCGCCAGCGATGTCGTGACGATCCGGTCGTTCGCATCAAGACCATCGCTGACCAACAGGCGATCCTTCTCACGCCGGGCAATCTCCACCTGCTTAATTTGGAGCCGGTTCTCATTGTTAATGACCCAGACCTGCCGGTTATTCCGTAGTGCTTTGCGCGGGATTGTGACGATATTTTTGAGGGATTTTCCCTTGAGCTGAATATCAACAAACATTCCTGTTTCAAGGTCCGCCTGATCTGTCGATTGACTCTGGTTGTAGGGAGAATCGACAGCAACAATGACCGTAGCCATCCGGGTTGTCGGATCAATTTCACCGAGGCTGCGGATAATTTTTCCCTGCCAGCGAGGGTGACTTTGGCCGGGAAGGGAAATATCGACAGTCGCTCCTTTTTTCTGAGAATTGTTTTTAGGGATCTCCAGCCACTGCAACTCAGCATAGGGGAGGGGAACGTAGATCTCAGCTCGATCTGTTCCTGACAATTTGCCGATACTACTGCCGGCACGGAGATATTGTCCCAGATCGACCTGTTCCTGACTGATGCGCCCGTTAAATGGTGCTTTCAACGTTGTTCGTTGCAGATTGAGCTCAGCGAGTTTCAAATTTGCTTTTGCTGCCGCTAGGTTGGCTCGCTGCTGTTTGAGCTGAATCTCCCGGGAGACCAGCGGCCCCGGCTCCCCTTTGTCGGCAATGTCAATCCGTTGCCATTCGTCCAGTGCAAGCTTCGCCTGCTCCTGTTCGGTTGCCAGGGCAACTTCGGCGCGGGCAATGTCGGAACGGGCTTTTTCGACGGCCAGCTGGTAATTGCTTGGGTCAATCTTCAGTAGTGTCTCCCCTTTGCGGAAACGTCCGCCACTGACCAGTTGCGGCGAGATCTTAATCACCTTTCCGCTGACTTCGGGAACCAGAGAGATTTCACGTGCTGCCCGCGCGGTTCCGGTTGCATGGACAGTCACCTGATAATCACCGGAAATCGGATTGACAATATCAACGAGAACCCCTTGCTGCTGCGGTGGCTGACGGTGAGGAGTCTTCTTCATCTGGCTCAGCATTTTGAACCCGGTAAAACCGGCAATCAGAATTAGCAGCGGGAGGATAATTTTCAACGCAGTACGCGATTTTTTTGGTGCATCAGTCATGGTTTTCATCCTGTTGTTGAAGGATTGCTCGCTGGTGGTCAAGCTCCGCTGCCATCCAGCTTCCGCCCAGTGCCCGGGCTAGTGAGATGCGTTGGCTGAGTTGCTGACGATGGGTGGTCAGTTGCTGGCGGAGGATATCAATTTGAGCAAACTGACTGAGTAACAGATCGCGGCTATCGGTCAATCCATTGAGATAATTATCCCGGGTCAGTTTTAGTGTTTGGGCATTGATCCGCCGCTGCTGTTCCAGTCGACGCGATTTTTCACCGGCATTGACTTCCGATATCAGTGCTGTTTCGACTTCTTGAAGGGCGGTGAGAAATATTTGTTGCCAGGCGGCAAACTTCTCTTCGCGAATCGCTTTTTGCCGTTGTGATTCTGCTTTACGACGGCCCCCGTCAAATATCGGTTGCGTCAGACCCAATGCCAGGTTCCAGAAAGTTCCTTCGATATCACCGACAGCAAGCTTGGTTGCTGAATGACCGATGGCTGCCGTTAGGTTGACGGCAGGTAAGCGCGCTGCGAGAGCTGCTGCCAGTTCATGATCGGCAGCAGCAAGTTGCTGAGTCGCGGCGGCAATATCGGGGCGACGTAGTAGCAGGTCGGCCGGGAGACCAATATCAACCAGGTTTGTGAGTTGCGGTAACTGCTCTGCTTGAATCGAAACTGTTCCCGGTGCTTGACCGAGGAGTAGGGCGATATTGTTTTCGGCGCGAGCCAGTGATGCCCGGCGATCAGGGACTAACGATTTTACCGTCGCGAGGTTTTGACGCGCTTTGTACACTTCCGTTGCGGTTGTGAGCCCGGCACGATAACGGTCGGTAAAGATTTTTAACAGTCCTTCTTTTTGCACTGTCTGTTGTTCAAGGAGTGCCAGCTGCCCCCGTTGTTCGACAGCAAGAAAATATTGATCTGCCAGTTGGGCACTTAAACTCAAAAGGAGCGTTCTGACGTCATTCTCTCCCGCCTGATAGCGAAACTCAGCTGCTTTTGCTTTGTCACTCAGGCGATTCCACAGGTCAACCTCGTAACCTGCCGCAATAGAAAACCTTTCCGTGGTTGTGATGGTGTCATTCGGTAACGCCGGAAGGCTGTCACGTTTTAGTGTGCCGTTCAGTGTGAGCTGTGGCCAGCGATTGGCCCGGTTGATCTTTTTCATCATCTCAAGCTGCTGCAAACGATAAATGGCCTGTCGCAAGTTGAGGTTATTGCTGAACAGTTGCTGCTGCAGTTGATCAAGCTGGGGATCGTGAAAGTCTTTCCACCACTGCTCTTCCAGTTGGGTCGCTGGCAGGGGCTGTTCAATTGAATAGCTATCCGGCGGGTCAGGAAGCTGCAATTTCTCCGGTCGTAACGGGTTACAGCCGCTGAGCAGGAGAATCATCAGGATGATTTTTATGAATTTCATTCCGGTGCCTCCAGCCCGGCGAGGGCATATTTCATCAGCTGATCGATCAATGCCTGCTGCTCCAGGGGCTGTGGAAAAGTCGGGTCATTGAGCGGGGAAAGCGTCCCCATACTCATGACGTGGCTCATTGTCCCTATGATGAACTGCAATCGAGTCAGTAACACAGCTGAGGAGAGTTGCGGTAACGCCTCACGTAATCCCGCGAAGAGAAGATGAACGGCTGGGAGAACCAGCTTAAGAAAACAGTTACGGACAGTTGCATCGGGTTCACTGAGTGATCGACCGATGAGCAAAATAAAATCGTCAGCTCCGGGACTTGAATTGCGAAATTCGAGGGTCGGTTCGATAAATGCCCTCAGTAGATCGTCAGCTCCGGGAGCTGTTCCCCGTTGTCTGGCCTGTTCGATAACGGTCTCAATTTTCTTAGCTCTGATTTCATTTAATGGCAATAGCCGCCGCTCGATAACTGCCTGTAGTAAGGCATCCTTAGACCCGAAGTGGTAGTTGACTGCTGCCAGGTTGACCTCAGCAAGTCGAGTGAGTGCCCGGAGCGAAGTATTGCGGAATCCTTCGCGGGCAAAGAGTTGTTCGGCGCCGTTGAGGATTCTGTTTTTGGTGTCGAGTTGTGCCATAGCTCTCTTTCTTTTATGGATCGTTTCCCGGTTAATGGAATGGGCGTATTTAAACACTTGTTTGAAATGGGTGTCAATGGAATGCGTCCACTTTTATTCGTAAGTTGGGGCAATGATCCAACCAAGGTTTGCGGGCCCAGCTGCTTGTGGCGGGGTTGTTCCTCTGTTTAGCTGCCACTTGATGTATTCGGGTGCCGATGGCGGATTCTTCGGTAGCTCTGGCTGTAGCGTACCAATGATCCTGCGGTATTGGCGGGAGATTATTCAAGCAACTATGCAGCATCATCGGTGGTGCGGAACTAAATAATGACATGCGGGGGATGTGCCGGGGCGGTATCCCCCGTTTTCTAAATCAGGGCAGCTCTGCCAGCCTCTGAATGATTGGCAGATGCTGAGTACAACGTTCTTCGCAGTCCCCGCAGGCGATACACTCTTTAGCCTGTTGCGGGGTGATATTCCAGTGCATCCGGTAGCGATTGAGAACCGCCTGTTGGTCACCGTCGGTGAGAATCAACTGGTTATAACTGTCGAGGTATTTTGGAATCGGGATATCAACAGGACAGGGGAGGCAGTAGCCGCAACCGGTACAAAGATCAGCAAATGCCGTTTTAAGGTGAGCCTCAACGTGTTGCTGTTGCTGCCGACTTATCGGGACAAAGTTTTCTGCGGCAGAGATGGCCTGATCAATTTCTTCCCGATTTTCAAAACCGACAAGTACTGTCGATATCGCGGGGTTCGACAGATTGAACTGAAGTGCTGCACTGATGACATCAGTCGCGGTTTCTGATTTAAGAAACTCAAACTTTTCCTGATTTTGCGGAATCAAGCCACCACCTAGCGGGTTCATAGTGACGACACCAAGATCTTGTTTCCCTGCTTGTTCAACAGCCTTCTGTCGGTAGGGGAAATTGATAGCGTTGTACCCGAGAAGAACTCCTTCAAAAATATCTTCCTGAAGAACTTTGGCGATTGCTTCCCCTTCCATATGGGAAGAGCAGAGGAGGTGACCGATCAAGCCTTCCTCTTTTGCTTTCAACGCCGCTTCGACGGCTCCGAGCTGTTTGCGCTTTTCCCAATCTTCCGGATTCATTAAATGCCAGATGTAGAAGAAATCGATCTGATCAACCTTTAGCCGCGTCAGACTGCGCTCCAGTGTTTTGCGGAGATCGTCTCCTTTGGCCCGACTTCCTTTGGTCGAAACGGTAAAACTGTTTCGTGGAAGCTGGCTCAGGGCATGACCAAAAATATCTTCACTGCGGTCACCACAGTAAATGGGTGCTGTATCAAAATAATTGATTCCCTGGCTGTGGGCGTAGAGGATGAGGTCAGAGCTTTTTGCGAGATTCTGCGGATCGGGAAAGCGCATCCCGCCAAAACTGATAGCAGAAACATCTTTACCGGTTGAGCCGAAGGGTCGGTCTATCAAGAGAACCTCTCACGTGGGGGAATTAATCTTCGGGGGAGATCATAATGGAACCATCCGAGCTGAGCAGGATTGCCAGCCAGCGGGTCGATTCATTAACTTCGAGGGCAATTTTTACCACCATCGTCAGTGGCACAGACAGGAGCATTCCAACCGGTCCGAGAACCCAGCCCCAGAAAACCAGAGAGATGAAGATAACCAGCGCCGAAAGGCCAAGTTTCTGCCCCATCAGCCGCGGTTCAACCGCATTTCCCATAATAACGTTGACGATCAGGTAGAGTGCTGCAACGACCAGCGAATAACCCGGCCCCAGCTGCACAACTGCGAGAAGGACTGCGGGGACTGCTGCGATAATGGAACCGACGTTGGGAATATAGTTGAAGAGGAAGGCAATCAGTCCCCACAGTGGTGCATAGTCGAGCCCAAGAAAAAACAGTCCGATAGCAACACATAACCCGGTTCCAACGCTGACCAGTGTTTTGATCGCCAGATATTGGCGAACACCAGTGGAGAATTTCTCAAATGAATCGAGGGACGACTTGGCGTCGGGGAGTGCAGCACGCAATTTATTGGGCATTCCCGAGGCTTCAAAGAGGATAAAGATGACTGTCAGTAGAATTAGGAATGAGTTGGTCAGAACCCCACCGGCTTTGGCAAGCATCGTTCCTGCCGATTGCATAAGTGCACCGGGGTTGAAATGTTCAAGGAGGATATCCTTGGAAACTGTGACCCCCATCTTTTCAAGCCAGTCAAACAGCAGCAGGGTTTGAACCCGCAGCTTATCCTGATACACGGGGAGTTCTCTGGTGAAGTCAGTGACTGAAGAGCTGATCAGGCTGATAACGACCAATCCCCCCAGCATGACAACACTGATAACAATAAGTAGAGCAAGGGGGGCCGGAATTTTGCGTTGCTGTAACCAGAAAAATGGCCCCGCACAGATAATTGAGATAAAAAACGCGAGGAGGAACGGAACCAGAAGAACCTGCGCAGTTTTGATCCCGGCAATAACAATGACCAATGCTGCCAGAGTCAATAGAAAGCTGGTATGGCGGTGTTCAAACTGGGGCATGGTCGTCAAATCCTGCTGAAAATTGGAACAGCTGTCGGGTGATGCTCAGCTGACGGTGCAGCGAAGAATTTTAACCCCGTCACGAAAGAAAACGTCCATTTTGTTCGGCTTAGTGGTGGAGATGATTCGACCGAGGCCGAAGGTGGGGTGCTGAATTAAGATCCCCGGCTTTGCTGCCATTTTCATGGAGTAGGTGGTCGCTGTTGCCGGATCGGCATTGTCAAGGTGACCTTCCCACTCTGCTTCAATCTTATTGATCTTGGCAGCTTTGGTTGCTGCGGCTCGCGATTTTGCCGGAGTCTTTTTAACCGTCGCGGGGCGGTAGTTGTGAATTCCACCGCAGGTGTTGCATTCGACCCGGGCGACTTTTTCATCGACGAGTGCGACAATGGTGTGGTTCGTTGTATCTTTGCATTTGGTACATTTTGCATCAATGTGATCGCCGGCTGCGAATTGTTTATCTGACATTTGGTCTCCTTGGGAAAATGTTATTGTGCTCTGTCACAAAGAGAACTGTCAATAATCTTCATGGACAATCGGTGTTTTTCTTTAATTTTATCGCTATTGCTGGTTATTCGGGGATAAATTCGAGCGATGCGGAGTTAATACAGTATCGCAACCCGGTTGGCTGAGGTCCATCGGGGAAGATGTGCCCGAGGTGAGCATCGCAGCGGGCACATAATGCCTCTGTTCTGACACGAAACAGGCTGCGGTCTTCTTTTTTGGTAATGTGTTTATCATCAACGGCCTGAGAAAAGCTTGGCCAGCCGGTTCCTGAATCAAATTTACTGCTGGAATGGAATAGCTTCAATCCGCAACAGGCACACTGGTAGGTTCCCGTTGCGTGGTTGTCCCAGTATTTTCCACTGAAAGCTGCTTCGGTTCCGGCATGACGGGCAATCGAATACGTTTCGGGTGAGAGTTTCTGTTGCCACTCCTGATCTGAAAGATCAATTTTGTCTGTCATAAAAATAAACTCGGTCGATTGGTTTTAAATGTTGTAGATATCCTGAGCCCACTTAACGGCGTCAAGGTAGGCGGCAGAAAGGGGTTGCTCTTCGATTTGCAGTTCTGCCGCCAGTCGTGAAACTTCTTCCCATTCCCCTTTTTCCATGGCGATAACCAAGTCCAGAATCGAGCGCAGCGTTCCGGGTTCACCGATCAATGCCTCAACGATATCATCTTCAACGGTTATTTCCTCAAGAATCTCGTCGATGGGGCGTGACATGATCGCATCGAGAAGAGAGAACAGCCCCATCAGGAACATATCGGACTGGCGGTCTCCCATTTTTAACGGTTGTGCCAGCTGCTCGCACAATCTTGCCCGGATAAGGGAACAGACGACCAGTTCAGCGGGCTTGTCATCGGCCATTGAGGCAATCGACAGCAGCGAAACCCACGAACGGATTTCACGCAATCCTAGAAGCGACAATGCCTGAAGAATTGATGTGACTTTATGGCGTAGGGCAAAGGCGGCTGAGTTGATCAGCTTCAGTAATTTATACGATAGGGAAACTTCACTCTGAATTGTCAGGGCAAGTTTTTTGAAATCGACTTCCTGGGCGTGGATATCTTTGAGGATACGGAGGAACTGAATTTTGTTGGTCGGAATGTCTTTCCGCGAGATGATGACCGGTTTGGCAAAAAAGTAACCCTGAAAGAGTTGATAGCCCATCTGCTTGGCATGTTCATAGACTTCGTGAGTTTCAACTTTTTCGGCGAGCATTTTGATGCCACGCGGAATCATCGTTTTTGCCAGTCGCTCCTGCTCATCAACATCGCTGAGGAGAAAATCGACTTTTATAATATCGGCCAGCTCAAGGAGTGGCTCGAAGTTTTCGTGATAGACAAAATCATCCAGAGCCAGGGTGTAGCCCAAAGATTTTAGACGGCGGCAGGCTTCAATAATTTTCTTGTCGGGCTCAACATCTTCGAGGACTTCAACAACTGCCTGTTGACGCGGCAGAGTCGTCATCAGATCTTTAATCAGAACAGTATGGGTACAGTTGATGAAAGCCTTAGTGCCGCCGGTCATTTCATCAAGATTGAATAGTAGATTGCTGTTGGCAATAACACTGGCAGCTGCGTGGTCGGCATCATCACAATCAAAGTAGTTGTGCAAACCTGAGCGGAAGAGTAGTTCGTACGCGTAGACCCGACCTTTTGTGTCAAAAATCGGCTGGCGGGCGATGAAATGTTCCAAGGGACATCCTCTTGTCTAATTTGCACTGCTTAGTGTGTCTATTGTTTGCAGCGGAAATACATGTACGAATATCTATATTAACATATTTTATAAGAAATCGATAATTTTCTTTGATTCTTTTTTGCCGGTATTGACGCTAGGAGTCGATCCCGCATAATGTCAGAAGATGTCGTTTGTATTTTCCTTCGCAAGAAAAGGATGGAGCCTGATGAAAAGAGTGACAGTTGAGATCAAAATGAAAGAGATCTATGCCGGTAAGTATTTGTGGTAAATGTCACAATGGTGAACGAGCTTTTGCTGCGAAGAAAAATTGCAAACGTTGCCACAAAAAATAACCCCTTAGCTGTTTGAGTTGTTTTGTCTCTATGTCTGAAACCCTTCATCCTGATGCGCAGCAGCTAAGATCTCTTGCTGCTGCGCGGATGCCGTACGGTAAATATGCCGGTCGTTTACTGGTTGATCTTCCGGAGCCTTATGTCGTCTGGCTGGTGGGCAATCAACTGCCTGATGGCTTGTTGGGACGCCAATTGCTCGAAATCTATGAAATTAAAGTGAATGGTCTGGAGGGTCTGTTGGCTCCGCTGATTTCCCGGGACAACCTGTGAATATTCTTCCGTGGGACGACGGAGATACGCCGTTGATGCTTGCACCGATGCAGGGATTGACCAACGACGCACTGCGTGATTGCTATATCGAGCGTTATTTTCCTGATATTGTTTTTACCGAGTTTGTCCGGGTGCAGACACAATCGC